>LCEX01000003.1 GCA_000995415.1 Candidatus Gottesmanbacteria bacterium GW2011_GWC1_43_10 | reverse complement strand
TGCAGGCGTTGATTTAGTCTTTGGTTTTTGAAGTCACCAATAATCACCCGTTTTGTTTTCCTAAGCCCAGAATTCAACCATGTCGGAGCCAGTGAAAGAAGTTTATTAAGTATTGGCTTCGTTGGAATGGAAAAAATATCAGCCTCTCCGCACACACAAAACACCACCGGATACTTAGCATATCTATCTACTATCTCTTTCCAGAGTTGTTTTATAGCCCTAACTCCCAAGCTATCGATTTGCCCACCCCAACCACCGACGATACAAGGGACAAGTCCGCTATCAACCAGATGCTTGATTTTCCTGTCAACTTCTCGAAAATAGGCCAGATTCAAGGTTTTGTCCGGGTGAAAAGGTAAACCACCGGAATTTCCGGCATCGGGCGAAAATGCCTCAATCTCAGGCGGAACACCCACCACGACCTGAATCACTGTGAAGCCTTTTTTTCTGCGGTCAGCCGCCATTTTTTTAAAAACAGGCATCGGCATCCGCCTGGTCATCCCATACCACCAGGTATCAGCCAGCCAGAAAAATGGCAGCCCATCGGCATGTTCAAGGTATTTTTTATCTTCGGATAACCTAAGTGCCCCGTGTTCAACTAAAGGATTTTTCATGATCGCTTATGTTATAATAACATAGTAGATTTAGCTTGTTATTACTTGCTGTTTATGCATATAGTCACCGAAATCACTGACCGGAAAATCCCCTGTTATTTCATCTCTCCACACTTGGATGATGCCATTTTGTCAGCTGGCGGACTGATTTCCTATCTGGCAAACAAAACTGACGTTCATATTTTGACTGTATTTACCGAGGCCTCTTCCCCGCCGTTTACCAGATTTTGCCGGAAATTCATGCAAGTCTCGGGATATACCGATGCTTATAAGTTTTTCCGCGACCGGAGAAATGAAGATCAAAAGGTCTTTCGTACTTTGCATGCCAAATGTAAACATCTAGGTTTTGTTGATGCCGCCTGGAGAAAAAAATCTGGACCACGTAAGGCTAGGAAATTCCTCGGCCAATTTTTGCCTGAAGTTTTGTATCTTTATCCACGGAATCGAAATTTCAGATCCGGCCGGATCGTCAAAGAAGATTGGAAACTGATGCTGGAAATTGAAAACGCTCTCAAAAACTATGTTCCAAGTACCCAAGACAAAGTAGTTTTCGCTCCGTTGGCCATCGGTAACCACGTCGACCATGTGATAGTGCGTGATGTTTGCGCCAAGATGTATAAACAAGCGGTTTTTTGGTCTGATTTTCCCTATAACCAGGGAAAAAATACCAGTCAGGAATTTATTGAAGCTCCCACGACCTTACAGTCGAGGAATCTAAAAATGCCCTTCGTCGGAGCTGAAATCCGCCGAAGCGGAAGTACGCTCTACATCCCGCGACCTAACGATCGGGGAATTCCGCGTAGGCGGATTAAAAATAGTGGTTTGGATTTTTTTCGCTGGGATAAAAATCTCAAGCAGAAGAAAAATCTGATTCTGGGCTATAAAACTCAAATTCCTACTCTTTTTCCTAACAAAACAGAACTGAAGATAGTCCCGGAACTGTACTATTTTAAACCAACCCCAGGAGTTTCGTCGCCGCGTTAACCGGCAATTTTACATCGCTAAATTGGATCGGCTGATCCTGGGAAATAGCGTGTCTTACCACGGCTCCGCTTGTCAACCCGACAGGTAAACAATCATCGCACTCCGAAACTGCGTAAATGCTGCCGTAAACTGTATCGCCGCCAATTCCATCCAGCTTATCACCGGTTTTCAAGTTTCTTTTGGCGAGTGCGACAGTTTTGGTTTTCGGATGCAAGCCATTGTTGATGACTTCCTGTTTAAATAATGCTACTTGGGCAATAGTTGTCGGCACTTCCAGATGTGTCAAATGATAAGCATCAAATAGGACGTATCGGGGACCATCACCCATATTCAGATACCGCAAATACTTTTGTTGGTGCGGGTCCATATGTTCGGCTATCACAAATACTCCCGGAAAAAGTGTCTTGCCTATGGCATAATCTACGACTCCCTCCTCGGGAATAGTCTGATCCGCAAAAGCTGATAATACCTCCCTGATATCAGTGATAGGTACGCCGAGCATTCCGGGTTTGATGAGACTCAAACCAAAATAATTGGCGACCAGATTCATTTCAATTGCTTGTTTCGTGCCGTCGGTAAAAGACACGGTTTGCCGCACAGCCAGGCCCTTATCATCAGCCCAAGGCTTCATCTGCGCTTGGGTGGCATGTTTGTCCAAATAACGCTTCATATTGCCCACGACCCGCGGTCGAAACCCCATCATTTTGGCATTATTGATAAGTCTTGAAAGACTCCCCGGTTGATCGCCATACACATCGGTAATCACCAGATGATTTTTGTCGGCGATTTTTTTAAGTTCAGTCCCCACTGTGACCTCGAGTTCCGGGTTCATCGTCACCAAATGTTTCTTTGCTCCCAAGACGCGGAGAGCCACATCCGTCCCGTAAGCCACTGTCCCGGTCATTTCAACCACGATCTCATTTTCGTAGGTTTTAATGAGATCCAAATTATCGGACACGCAAATAAAACCCAGTTTTGCCTTATCTCGAATCTTGACCGGGTTGTCTTCTAGCTGCACTTTAAACCCCTTTGTCTCTAAAAGTTTCTTAGCATCACCCGGTCGTCTGGAAATCACGAGCGGAATTTTCAATCCCGGTATGGTCCGCGCGGCCGACACGAATCCAAATCCCATAAACCCCAACCCCACCACAATCACATCTACTGGTTTGGAATTTTTCTCAAGTCGTTTTAGTATCAAATCATACATAAAATTTAAGACGCAAAACTTTTTTTAGCATATCTCGTTAGTAACCCTCTTATATAGAAATTTTTAAAATATGGCGGATTATCAGGAGTACTTGCAAACTGAATTGAGATGTAGTTTTTCAAGAACAAACTCTGCTTTTGATTTAAGAGATAAAAAACCTTTTTAGCCAACAACTTAAGACCAGGTTTGATTGATAAATGATTTATATCGTAGTTTGGGATTGTCAATGCCATCCTCTCACAATCAACTATGTATATATTCCGCTGATCTACCAAGATATTGGGCGGTTCGATATCCCGGTGTGCCAATTGACTTTCCCCAGGCTTTAGACTTTTTGCTTCATTTAGACAATCTATAAAAGCTCTAAATATCGCCCATCGTCCTTTACCACTAAAAATCAGATTACATAAGGTAAGCAAAGGAAGCGATAAGAGATAGAATCTTTTGGAAATGTTAAGGAAAAAACTTTTTTCTTTTGAAGATAGCCTTTTTGAAACATATTGCAAAGCTTCAATCACGGCGCCTAAAACTTTTACTTGCTGCGCAAGAGGAGAATTTGTCAAGGTAACTCCTGCAACAAATTCGAAAACTACAGATAAAGATTCTGGAGAACGAACACAAGTGATCACTTTGGGTATCTTTATATTGTAGCCTGATATTTGCAATCTGCTCGTATCAAATTCTTTATAAAGAATGTCTCCGGTAAATAGTTCGTTGATCAAGGAATAGTATCTTAGGTCTTTGACCAGACCAAACCAAGTTTTAATAAAATATTTTTTGCTTCTGCATATATAAACTGCAGAAGCTAAATCCTTTTGCTTACTTTCTTTATTTATTTCGTACAGCAATTTGTAATTACTTACAATTAACGGTGCACCATAACTTTTATACTTATCGTTTAAGTGTAAATTAGTATTAATTAGCCCTATAAATAACTGTATGAATGATGGTTTTTTGAGCCCTTTTTTCATATCTTTTTCAATCTTGACTTTGTTCTGAAACAATCGTTTCTTTTGAGGAATGAGTCAAATCCCACGTTCCATCGGTATGAACTGCTTTCCGATATGGAAATGCCCTGATGAATATATTCATGGCTATCGCACCTGTCGTATAAAATGGAGTTTTGAAAAACCATTTTAAAAGAGATTTAAAATATAATGACCTTGGCATGTAATACCTTTGCAAAATACCCTTGCCCAAAAAATGAGCTATATTTTCTTTATCTGCTACGACAGAGCGGGCCCCCAAAGTTCTCCAATCGTTAAAGGTACTGACTGGTCTCATAAGTATTCGCGTATCTTTTGCTACCCTAAATCCCCGTTGATCAATTCTCAAGGCCATGGCAAATAAATAATTTTGGTCAGAAATGGTTGCCTTGGGATAAGTAAAGGACTTATACAGTCTTTTTCTGATCAAACTAGCTGCTCCCACCAGAGCAAAAAAGTTGTTTCCGCCATTTAGTTTTAGAAAGGCATCTTCAAAAGATACAAACGAAACATAACTTAGTTTCCCCATTAAGGTCTTCTGTTTTACAAGTATAAAACGGCCGCCAACTAGATTGATCTTGTCGTCTCTTAGCATCTCTTTAATCATAAGTTCTATCTCTATGCTTCTTTCCAACACCACATCAGCGTCAAAAGTCAATAGAAAATCACTCTTGCATAGGGCGTAAATTTTATTAAGAGCTACTGATTTTCCGAGTCGTTTGTTAAACGCAAGCAGTTTTATGTACCGATGATTTTGTGTAAACTCTTTTACAACACTAACCGTATTATCAGCACAACCGTCGCATACCACTATGACCGATTCCAATACATAAAAAGTTTGCTGCTGTTTCAATATCGACTCTAGTAAACTTCCGATATTTTTACCTTCGTTGTGGGCAGGAATTCCGATCGCTAAAGTTGGTTTTTTCATATCAGTGTTTTGGATGTGGTAATTGATTTCCAAGTTACTTCAAAAGAATGATTGAATATTTTTCGGTATAGTACACTTAGCAGGGTAAGCAATTTTAGGTAAAGATACGCAATCGGGTCTTTTTTGAGCTGGAATAACATGATTTGTAAACTTATTTCGGTTGGTAGTTTAATAGCTTGATCCACCAAGCGTTGATCAAAATATGTGTGTAACTGATATCCGCCCAAAATATAGCGATTGATTTGTTTTATATAATCTTTCGCAGAACCAGCTGATCTGTCATGGACGATTGCATCTTTGACATATACATGCTTAAACTTCGAAGTGATACAAGTAAAATAACTATAGGCATCGTCATTTAGGATATCGGTTGGCAAACGAAAATTTTGCAAAAAGGTTTTAGAGTAAGCCAGAAAACCGTGTACCGAATAACCAGTCTTACCAAAATCAAAAATTTCGGCCACGCTATTGCGTGCATAGAAGTAATTATTAATAGCTCTTTCGGTCAAAGTTCTTGCCGGGAAAGGTTGCGGATTGCCCGATACTAAACCTACATTTTCTTCCGCTCTGAAATGACAAACTAGCTTTTCTAGCGTGTAAGGATCAGTACAAATCACATCCGCGTCAACTATCACTAATACATCTGTCTTTAAAACGGAAAATAACTGATTCAACCGTGAAGGTTTACCAACTCTAAGTTTGCCTTCGATACATTCTATCCCTCGATCTTTGTAGGACTTAACAATTGCTACAGTCTGATCTGTGCTACCATCTGACACGACAATAATATGTTGAATTTTTATAGACTTTTGGACTTGGCTGAGTAAACTCGCCAGCAAAAAGCCGATATTGGCTTCTTCATTGTATGCTGAAATACCAATGGTAACTGAAATTTGCTTATCTTTCATAAAATTTCACTGATATATGCCATCATTTGTTTTCCTACAGCTCTTGGGGTATATTTTTCTTGGTACAAAGAATGCCCGTTTTCGGCAATTTCCTGTCTCAATTTCGGGTTGTTTTTTAACTCCAAAATCGCTTTGACCAATGCATCAGTACTTCCGGGGATACAAAAATACATGTTCTTTTTATGCGTAAACAAACTCCGGACCACCGGTGCATCTGCTGTCAAAACCACCTTACCCAAAGCCAATCCTTGATAAATTTTATTGGGAATCACCCGATCCACAGACGGATGTTTTTGTAAAAAACCTAAGAAAATATCTGCCTCTTGAATAAGCGGCGGGTGTTTTTCCAATGGGAGATCGTAATAAAATTTTACGTTCGTAAGTCGAAGCTCGTTTGCCTTTGCAAGGTTAACATCAAAAGTGTGCCCACGGTTTCCCACCATAGTAAATTTGATATCTGGGTCTGTTTTCAAAATGTCGGCCGCCGCAATGATGTATTCCACACCATGAATCGGGCTATAAAGCCCGTAATAGACGACATTTATTTTCTTGGATAAATTGGTATATGGGGTGTACTGGTAGTATCGGTCATCAGCTCCGATGGGTAAGACACGTAATTTTTTTTCGGGGACGGAGAAATCACGAATCAAGTACTCTTTTTGGAAAGGCGTATCTGCAAAAACCAAATCGCACAAATTATAAATCAAGGTTTCCCCCATCTTTATGATTTGAGCTAGCAGCGACTTTTTCTTGAGAATTCCCTGCTCTTCACTAAATCCGGTATAAAAAATTAACAGCGGATTAAATACGAGTTTTTTACTAAATAGTTTGGCTAAGGGATAAGCGAGCAAAACATCGAAGTGTCCCGGATATCCTACATAAATCACGTCCACAGTTCTAATTTTTTGCCAATTTTTCAATATCTCTATCAAGATTCTGTATTTCACCAAGATCCGCTTCAATAGTTGGTACCACGACATCTCTTGTTTTTTATCCAACCGCGTCACCGCGGTATGAGCATTGATTTCCAATATTTCAATCTGATTTTCTCTTAACCCCTGAAGAATCAGTTTATTTGAAGTATAGTTTTTGTCGTATGTCCCAAACATACATACCTTTATTTTCGGCTTCATACGTACCTCCGCAAGTTTTTCGAACTTGCAGCGACTTCCCAGATACCCACAAATTTTTTACTAAAAAGTGATCTGATTTTCAAAACCGCGGCAATAGCCAAATAAACCAAAATGGCAGGATCAATAACTACACATTTAAGGACTGACTTGAGTATCAGAACTGGAGGTAAGTAATATTCGGATTTGATGAAGTCCTTGTCATATTTGCCAAGTAGCTCTTTCTGCATCTGCGACTGATAAAATCGTAGACTCTGTTTTTGATGGTCTATCAAACTTAACGGAAGTTTGTAAAATAACACTGCTTCTGGGACAAATTGGTATTTGTAGTTCCGAAACTTACAGTCGAGATAACTAAAAGCGTCATCGGCAATGATATTTTTGAATTTCAAAGATTTATATAGTCTTCTACTCAGCGCCATAGCTCGTCCATGACAGGTGTAAATATTGTTACCTGATCTGTAGCTACTAAAAATATCCTTTTTGAGTTTCATGCTGGCCTTTAAAACTCCCTGGACCAGTGTGGTCGGTGATATTTCTTCAATTGCGGCAGAAGTCAAATCGGCTTTTGCGTAAAGCAGAGGTTTTACCAATTTACTAATAAAATCATCATCACTCACCATGATGTCCGCATCCAGCAGTACTAAAACCTGGGAATTGGTTTTTGCAATAACTCGATCAAGACAAAAAGCTTTACCTTGTCTTTTTCTAAAGTTTACACACTCAATCAGGTTCGACTTAAAATTTTTGATAACCTTAACCGTATCGTCCGCACTCCCATCAGATACCACCACTATTTTAGTGATCGTAAACCTGGTTTGCTTTTGCCTTAATAAATCACTTAATAGATGGCCGATATTTGCCTCTTCGTTATAAGCCGAAATCCCGATGGTAATGTTTGTAGTGGGTTTCATGATCATTAGTTCCTTTGTAATAAATTTAGGCTTTCACGAGCGCTTTTGTCCCAAGTGAAATTTTTAGCCCAATCTATGGCCGCGCGAAACATGTGTTGGCGTACATCTTTATTATTTAGTATTTTTAATATTTGTTCGGCAAATTGATCCACCTCACCATAAGGCACTAATAAACCGCTATGCGGGTTGTAAACTGAATCCCGAAGTCCGGATACGTTTGAGGCTACCACCGGCGTACCGCAGGCATTGGCTTCAATTGAGGTAATCCCCCAACCCTCCATAAGTGACGGATTTACAAATACCCAAGCCTTCTGGTAAAGACTGATTTTTTCTTCTTCAGTGACTTTGCCTAAAAATTTGATTTGTTTAACAAGTCCCAATTTTTTGACTAAATCCATGAGTTTACTGCGTTCCTCACCTTCTCCAGCAATCAAAAATCTTACCTGGGGTTTTACGTCGATGATTTTCTTAGCCGCAGCAATCAAAACGTGCAAACTTTTATAACTTTTTAGGCGGCCTAAATATAAAATCAGTGGTAACCGGCTTTTGATACCCGGCTTGAAACGGGTCGTATCAACCCCGTTATATACAATTTCCGGTTCTTTTTGGGTCAGGCGGTGATCCAATATATCTGCTTTTGACGAAGGGGAAACAGTGACGACTTGTGTTTGTCGATAGACTACAGGCATCACTTGCATCTCCAGAAAAGAAGCTAACCAGGACCATGGCGGTTTAAGGCTTTTTCTAAAAACTTCCTGATGCACGTGGTGAATAAGCAAAAATATCCGTTCTTTGGCATAAAGCGGCGTGAAAAAGGGAATGCCGTTTTCGGAATCAATGATGACATCATATTTACCTTTTAGTCTAAAGATGTAGTAAAGAAAGGCCCAGATATAGACAAAGTAAAATCCGCCTCGTCTGATGATCTTGACTCCATCGAGAGTTTCGTAGCGCGGACTATCTCCCAAATTACCGCAAAACACGGTCACTTCATGTCCCATTTTCACCCAACGTTTGGCGAGTTCCTGGATATAAACCTCGGCTCCCCCGGCCCAACGATGGCGGGTATCCCGCCAGTTGAAGACTAAAATCCGCAAGTTTCCTGAGGCTACTGGTTGGGGCTGGGGTAATTTGCCAAATAATCCCCACAGATCAACCAAGTTTCGGGAAAACCAAAGACGTTCAAGCACCGGATAAATGGCATGCAACGTAGCCATCACCAGGAGAGAGACCAAGGCGTTTATGACAATCACCCAGGTGATAGTTTCAATGTTTTGATGGAAGAGAACGATGCCAACCACCTGACCCAAGGCCAAAAGAAAATTGACTATCGGAAACAGATAGCGCCTACGGATTTGGTGGTAGCCCACAAGTGCCGCCAGGACACTAAAGTCCACCATCGCGAGCGTATAAAGCGGCAAGTAAGGTAAGATATTTTGGGCCTTGGGCCCCCAAAGTAGCGGTACGGTAAAACGGCTGAAGACACCGAGTCCTACAAAACCCCCGAGCCCTACCAGAGTCGTGGCCAACAGTAATCGATTAAAGGTGGCTCGAGAATTTTTGCCGGCCCCCTCATCCCGACTGACAACGGGTGTAATAAATTGGCTAAACAAAGAGCTAATAAAAAACACCATTTTGCCGACCAAAGCCAAAAAGGCATAACTGCCGGCTGCAACTGGCGTTAAGTAATGTTTGGCCAAGACCACGTCAAAGCCCAAAAAGGCCACCCCGGTAAGTTTCATGAGGATTGAGGTAACAAAAAACTTGCGCGGGAAAACTAAAGCCGGTTTGCGATCAACTTCAGGTAGCGGTTGACTCTTGAGTCTCACAATACTCGCCCATCTGACTAAAAATGCCACAGTCATAGATAAAGGAATGGCCGCATATACCCAGGCGTTTAATTTCAAAGATACAAAAACTACGGTCAAAATGAGTTTGACTAAAGCCTCGGTGACGACGATTACAGCCAGATTCACAAATTTGAGGTTGCCACCCAAAAACCCATCATCAACCGCACTTAACGCCCCAACCAACCATACCGGGGTAAACAGCACAAACGGCCAAAGTGATTCCACCTGAAAAAAGTTTTTCAGAAACGGAATCGCCAGCAACCAAACTCCCGAAATCATGAGTCCCCAACGCAGGCTTTGATGGCGGATTTGGGTCCAAAATTCTTTGACCGGAGTCGTATATTTTCCAAAGAGGTAGGCGCTTTTGTGAGTCACGGTGCGGCCGATAGCTCCTAGCGGCACTTGCGAGAGATAGATAAAACTGCCGATGAGATTAATCAGACCAAATTCGGCAAGATTCATGGTTCTCCCCAAATACGCGTTATACAAAAAGTTTAAAATATTACCCAAAAATGAAGCTCCGATCAGGATTCCTCCACTGACTAAGTTGGTTTGGGCCAAATCTGCCAGACGCTGCCACCTCATCGCCCGCACTTGCCGGGATTTGATCTTGAGGAGTTTCCTAGCGGTATCTTTCTCCACTTTGTCAAAATGCAAACCGTGAATCGTCTTTTCCCAATAATGGGGTTTGAAAACCAACTGTGTCAGTGCGATACCTGCGCCCACGCTCACAAACAACCAATAAAATGGCACCAAGTAAACATATTTGATCAGATTCCAGTGCCCCCGCTTAGCACAACCAATCATGTAGTTATAGAGATAAATGAAATTACCTAAAACGAGTGATGTAGCTGCCATGTAAAAAATCACCGGTGGATAGAGACTTTCGATCGTCGGGCCGACAATGGCAAACAGTGTAAAATAAGCAATCGTAGCCAGCCACAAAAAGGGGTTAATCAACATGAAGGCAGTTTTGCCGCCGACCACGAGTTGAAAAATGACAGCATGAATCCCTTGCGTCTTGGCAAACTGCCAGGGACTACGCATATGAACTAGGTATGTCTGGATATAGCCTTTGATCCAACGTGAGCGCTGCCGCAGCCAATTTTTGAGGTCGCTGTTGGCCTCCTCAAGCGTGGTTGAATCAATCATCGCTGTCTTATATCCAGCTTTGAATAACCTGACACCCAAATCACAATCTTCGGTGACATTAAATGGATCCCACCCATGAAGCTGGCGTAGTACCGCAGTCCGGAAGTGGTTACTTGTCCCACCCAAAGGGATACTGGTCGCAATCGATTGCAGTCCCGGCAAAACCACGTCAAACCAAAGAGAGTACTCGGCTGTAAAAAGCTGGGTCAGCAGATTGTGATGCGGGTTGTAATAATTGAGTTTTGCCTGCAGGCAAGCCACGTTTTTGCCCACCCGGCTAAATCCCAGATACGCCTTCTTGAGTTGCCAAGGGTCAGGCATGTCTTCGGCATCGTAAATCACCACATACTCACCGCGAGTGTGATGTAAACCATAATTTAGGGCTTTGGGTTTGGTTTTGGGATCAGATACGGGTATTTTTATTACCCGGAAATATTCCGGTAGTTTAAGTTGTTGGGCCGCGGTCACTGTCTCATGGTCATCAGATTCCAAAAGCAAGAGTACTTCCAGTTTGGACTTGGGCCACTCAAGTCGGGTGATAGCTGTCACAAACTGTGGTAAAATTTTGCCTTCCTTATATAAAGGACATAGGATTGAATACATGGGCAACTTCTCATCCTTGATTTGGACTAAATCCGCTTCAGTCGCGGTAATCTCTTGGGGAAAATGCAGGCTCTTCAGGATCACAAACAGGCTAAAAACTACATCCAAAAAGTAAATCAGGCTAACTAAACCCACAAAAACAATCCCGGTTGTCAGCGGCTTAAATATAAGGCCAACTGATAACGCCGTCATAAGTACTAGTAGGCTGATTTTCTGGCTACCTGTGAGGGTATAAATGGCTGATTGCTGATGTGGGAGAGTCGTATGGGTCACAAACCTACGTTTCCTGTGTATGAAACCTCCGCCCAGCATCGATCCGGGTTTTTCCGGCGCGATTGGAGAAATTTGCTCTGGAAATAGTTTCTGCAGTGTCTTTTTAGGTTCAGTTAGGGCTTGACTGATTTTTGACACAAACTGTATCAAGGTATGTTTTAAACCGTTAGTTTGGAGCATAATATCAACTTTATTGATGTTCATCGCACTACAAAAAATCAACCTGGTGAGATTGATTATGGGATTATATACCCAGAGCAGTCGATTTGGCAAATATCCCAAGGCACATTTATGGCCAAACGACATGGAGAGAGGTATAATAGTTTGAGTTACGAAATCAATAAAGCTGTTTCCCCTCTTTTTAAGAGGGGATGAAGGAGAGTTAGATAAAACGACTAACTCACCCCTGCCTGCCGGCAGGCAGGCTAACCCTCTCTTGCAAAAAGAGGGAACCTTGAATCCAAGGACAAACTTCATTTCGTAACTCTGGTTGTAATAGTTTTGGTTCGCCGACGTAGCTCAGTTGGTAGAGCAACGCTTTCGTAAAGCGTGGGTCATCGGTCCGAATCCGATCGTCGGCTCAAAAATATAAGTGGTATAATCTAAGCACCATGGCTTACTCGCGCATCTCGCGGATTGAGGAAAGGCGGACTAAAAAACAACTGTTTTTTGTGATCGTCGGTATCCTGGCAGTGATTGTATTTACTACTACTGTGGGAATTCCACTTTTGGTCAGGGTGAGTGTGTTTTTGGGTAACCGCAAACTGGCTCAACCTCTAAGCGACTCTCTTGATAAAACCGCGCCTTTCCCGCCCACGCTGTCTTCAATTTTATCCGCTACCAACAGCGCCGAAATCAAAATCGAGGGCTATGGCGAACCTGAGTCCACGCTCAAGCTGTACCTCAATGGCCGGGATGTCAAAAAAGTCCTCCTGGGTGGTGACGGCGGCTTTTCTTTTACGGACGTGACTTTGACCGAGGGCGAAAACAATATTTATGCCACTCTCACTGACCAATCCGGCAATGAAAGTAGTCAGTCACAGGAGCTGCAAATAGTTTATAAAAAAAGTGCACCCAAACTTGAAGTCAGTGATCCACAGGATAAACAAACATTTGGTAAAAATCAGCAAGAGATTACAGTGAAGGGTTTGACCGATCCGGGCAATGATATCCGCATCAACGACCGGTTTGTACTAGTCAAAGAAGACGGTACGTTTACCTATAACATTAAACTACAAGATGGAGAAAATACCCTAAACATCGTCGCCCAGGACCAAGCCGGTAATGAAACAAAACTTGAGCGCAAGGTGACCTACCAACCTTAATTCGCTTAAACAGGACTTACGCAGTACGTCATTGCGAGGAGCTTAAGCGACGCGGCAATCTAATATTCTTGAGATTGCTTCGCTTCACTTCGTTTCGCTCGCAATGACAATCTAAACAACAAATCATTGCGTAACTCATGCTTAAATTACGAAGCTCAAATTAAGTTCAGAGCTTTATAACTAACTCACCCTAACCGTTCGGCAGAGCTCACGGCCGAAGCCCTCTCTTACGAAGAGAAGGAATTCTTCCCCTTTCATAAGAGGGTCTGTTAATTTTTAATCCGCTTCCGGCCACAACCCACATCCACAACATCACCCACGGATAAAATAGACTGTTGTCAAAAAAACTGTGCGTAAAAATAGCGGTTAAACTAAGCATTAGAAATTGTTTATTTTCTTTTTGAGTTACTGCCAATATTTTTCGCCAGATCCACAAGTAACCAATCACGCCAATAATACCTGTAGTTGTAAGCAAAGTTAACCAACCATTATGAAATCCTCCGCCGCTGTGTGCAGTCTCGGGGCTTTCCATTTCTGACGCCGGAACTTGACGTACGAAACGCAAAGTATTAAATCCATATCCGATGACAGGAGAAGATGTAAATAAATTCCAAGCTTCTTGAGTGTTTTCTATGCGCGCATAAATGGAAATGGTTCTTAACAAATTGACTCCTTCTCCGCTTGGCCTGGGCAAGAAAAATAAAGAGGCGACAAAAATAACCACTAACCCTCCCATAATTTTCCAGCGCTTTGAAACGAGCGTCCACACAAAAACTGTTGCCAAAAACGCCACAAAGGCTCCCCGAGAATAAGTCAAAAATAAAGCTATAACAGGTCCGAATGACGCCACAATCACAAAAATACGCAATTGCGTATTTTTGTGTTGAATGATATACATGCTCAAAATCAAAGTAAGCACCAGAATAATTCCGGTAAAATTGGGGTCAAGCAATGTGGAAAACAATCTGTATTGATGCGGATCCCAACCCAAATAAGAGAGATTGCGTAAGTTGGGATAAAGTACATATTGAATTAGGCCCAAAACGGAAATACTTATGCCACTTAACCATAACCACCAGATACCTGTATGTTTTAGATCTTGATCTTTGGCTACAAAATACAGGCTGCTGGCATAACCTAGAAATCGCAGCATATATAAAGCAGAAATCCCCATCTCAACCGGCTTTAATTTAAAAATCTGGAATAGCAGCGAAAAGCATGCGATCAGCAAAAACGGGCCAACAGTTTTTATGAAAAAAACTAAAGTGTTCTGGGAATTTTTTTTGACAAATATCAAGTTTCCCAAGACAAAAAGTCCAAGTGTAATATCAAGTAAACTTACGCGAATGGATCCGAAGGTATAAGAAAATAATGCCCCGGAAATAAAACCCAAAAATACGAGAAACGATAGAAACTTTTTCATGAGGTTTGCAGTAGGTACAACTTCGCCCGCGTCAAAAACGAGTGAAAACTCATGTTGATAGCCATTATCAGCCCCGGCAAACCGTCGAGAAATCCCAGTTTTATAAAGTAATTACGTAAGAATTTCCCCAAGGGAAAAATCAGGATTTTTGCCCAATTTGACCTGACTCCCTGATCGTAAAATTCTTGAGCATCGAGCGTCGTCCAACGGTTGATGCGAGCTATAAACTCGGCTACGGTCGGATGGGGATAATGCAATAAAGGAGAAACGAGTTCACCCGTAGGATTGGTGATTTCCCATTTTTCATGCACCCGCCTGACCCATTTGCCCGCGTCTTTTCGACCAAGTTTTAAAAGTCGGACTTCGGCAGTTTCCCCAAATTTGAGCCATCTGCCTAAAAAATGATCTCTGCGCTTTAGAAAATAACCGTTCTCACCTTCATCACATATTGCTTCCTTGATTTCACGGGCCAGTCCTGGGGTAACTTCCTCATCTGCATCAACAAATAGGACCCAAACATGTCGCGCTTGCTTTAATGCCATATTTCGAAGTGCGGCAAAATCACTGGTTGAGCTTTGTTTTATGATCCGCAGTTTCTTATCTGATACGATTGTCCGAGCCAGCTCCAGTGTCTTGTCTTTCGAATCATCGACCAAAATAATTTCCTCACACCAGAGTAGTGATTTCAAACAGCGAGTGATATTGTCAACTTCGTCCTTGGTCAAAACCACCGCTGTAATGGAAGTCGGTTCAGACATTTTTGGGTACACAGTATTTGTATACATCGTTTAAGACCCCTTTGGCAAATCTGTGCCAGGAATATTTGCGGGCTTGTCGAAGTCCCAGTTTGACTAATTTTTGTCTGAAAGTATCATTTGTTGCTAGTCTTGAAAGTGCCAATCCGATCTCTGCGGCATTTTTTTCGTCCACTTTTAACCCGGCCTTATCAACTACCTCAACTAGAGCTGGATGATGACTCACAATTACCGGCGTCCCACAAGCCATCGCCTCAGCCACAGGCAAACCAAAACCTTCAACCAAACTGGGTGAAACCAAAGCGATCGCTCCCCGATAATACTTGGGTAAGTCTTTAGAGGGCACGTAGCCTTTGATTTTTACCAAATCACGAAGTTGGTACTTATCGAGTTTAATCTGTATTTCCGGATCAAGGTCTTTATCACTTCCCACTAGAATCAGGTAATAATTTCTCCCGTGTTTGGTAACGAATTGGTAAAATCCGGTGATGATCTGGGGAATATTTTTGGTACGTTTCAACGCTCCGACATATAAAAAATAGGGGTGTGCATCAATAAACTTCGTTCCCTGGGGGGAAAAATCAGCTGCCACACCCGGATAAAAGAGGGAAACCTGTTTGGTTTTGAGGTGGAATTTGCGTTCCAAATCAACTTTGCTTACTTCGGAAATAGTGATCAGGTGTTGAGCGTTTTTGACTAATTTTTCTGTGTTGGCTACCAGTTTGTGTAAGTTTGGGTAATCATGATATTGGTAAAAGGCTAAGTCGTAGACAAATCCCAGAATAGGCACTTGCGTCTCCGGAGCGGCTTGGGCTAGTGCCAGATATACTTGGGGCCGATCCCATTTTAAAAATAACTTGAGCCAAAGCTTATTAAATCCGATCCGCGGTAAAACCCGATTGATTGCCCGCCCCGCAAATTTAGAAAGTAACGTTTTGTCAAGCGAAGAATAACTATATAAAAGGTAGCGGTTGTGTTTATCAAGTCGAGCTAGTTCAGTCAACAAATTTAAAGTCACGGTCGCCACGCCACCTTTCTCCCGCTGGTCTCGAGGAGACAAAGCTCCCGAGTCAACTGCTAGCGTCAGAGTGGGCCGGCGCTTGCGTCCGGCTTTGATGTTTGGTGTTTTCATAATGACCAAAATGGCGCAAAAAATAATCTTTGATTCCGATTACTGCCGGTAGGTCTTGCGATCCGATATGTTCGGCTAAAGTTTTTGGCAATCGCGCCAGTTCCCGCAATTTTACCCCAAATGGGGCACATCGCTCAACAAACAATAAATGGTTGCGCGCCAGATAGTAGCTTTTGGCCTGCAACCTCTCACCCGACGCGCTCGTTTCCTGATGCAAGATTTTGGCTTGCGGGACGTAAACAGAGAATCCGCGGAAACGTTTGGCCCATAAACAAAATTCCACATCTTCGTAGTACAAAAAGTAAGGCGCAAAGAAACGGATACGGAAACTAAATAAAGCCGCCGAGATCAACATGCAAGTCCCGGAGACAAAATCGCAAACGGTCTCTTTTTCAAAGCTGGGCCCTACCGGCTGGTTATACCCAATCAAACCGGCTGTGTATCGTTTCGGGTCGATCTATGTGGGGCAGCAGCTACCAAGGCCGAGAGAGCTCCGGGAAGTAAAACCGTATCCGGATTTAATATCAAAATATATGTCGGATGCTCTTTTAGAGCTAGTTCAATGCCGAGATTGTTTCCGGCAGCAAAACCCACATTGTTGGGTAAACTGATCAAGTTAACTGCTGCATATTTTTGTCTGACCAACTCGCGCGTGTCATCTGTTGAGGCACTATCAACCACAATCACTTGGGTGAGCTTATTTTCCAAGACCGAATTTAAGCAAGCTGCGATGGTTTCCTGATTATTAAATGTGACGATGACTACTACAACTGATGCATCCGTATTGTCCATATTTTTATTATATTACGAATTTAGTGTTGTATTATTTTGTCATTCTCGCGAAAGCGAGAATCCAAGGAAAAGTTTTATTTGTATAGATTCCCGATCAGGTCGGGAATGACAGCTAAAGACTTAACTTAAGACTTGTACACATATCAAATATCAACGCACTAAAAAATGCTATTTCACCTCTTGACAATCCACACAAAAATCTCCAAACTAAGAATGGACAGAAAATATATTTATTTATCCGGAGGGAGGTGTAATTATGGCTGCCAAAAAAAGAACAAAACACATCCAGACTTTGCATAAACCGGTACCGCATTTTGTAGTTTATATCGTACTCGGTTTACTCTTTTTAGTTGCGGTACAACTCGTGAAAGTCGCTACTGGAAACGCGGGATACTAAAATCAATTCCTAACGACTTGGGAGTGTTTCTGTCCATAAAGGAATAAAAACCAATAGCGGGCAAATTCATAGTAAGTGAAACACAAGGCCAGTCCCAAGCCCCAAATTCCATCCCGCCAGCCCTGATCTTCCACAAAAATCGACCAAAACATGTGGAGAGGATAAAGCGTGAGTTTTTTGAGATGAATTCTCTCGCTTTTAGCAAACAATAACGGCGCTTCTACCCATGCGTAGTAAGTGAATTTCTTCAGCGTCTGCGAAATACTGCGAAAAGAATAATGCAAAATCTTACCTTTCAAGTGACTAACTGGTTCTTCTATAATAATTTCCGGATGTATTTTTAGATTTTCTATTTTTCCTTTATCTTTTCTAAATAACCTACGTTTTTCATAATCTTGGTTTCCCCATTTTACTTTGTGTCCTAGGAAATAGTTCCCAAAAGGAGCATAATACCCATTAAATTTGCTACCTTGTAATGCTTCTTTAATCTCATGTTGTAAAGCCTGACTAACTCTTTCATCAGTATCCAAAACCAGTATCCACTCACCGTGTGCATTTGAAATTCCTAGTTTCCTTTGGATCCCTAAATGGTTCTTGGAAAAGAAGATTTTATCAGTATATGACTTGGCTATTTTGAGCGTACTGTCGCTACTTTCTTTGGCGATTACTACAATAATCTCATTTGCCCAGGATGCGCTTTCTAAAGCATCCTTAATCACATCCTCATCATTAAACGCGGCAATAACTATAGATAACGTATTATATTGTCTCATTTTGTTTTTGTTCTATAAAGTAGAACGTCAAAATTATTGAAAATCCACTCTTGCTCGAGAGAAAAATCTGGAAGTCTTTGATATTTCTTACCATCAAACGCTATAAAATGTGTAACTGCTCCAGCTTTTGTCTCTCTTTGCAACGTTTTATCTATATCCCTAATATTAGTTGAAGTCTCCGATACACCATAGTACTTGCAACCACTGAAAAATGAAATGTAAAGACCTCTTTCCCACTTATCTGAAAGAATAACACATGGAGAATGTATTTTTTCACTTATCATTACATGTAATCGGCTGTTTGGATCTGGAGGTAAATATTGAATATAATATTTTGCAAATAAAACCAGCGCAAAAATGTAATATAAACCCAATAAATATTTATGGGAACTTTTTGAACTACCGATTATCATAATCAATATAGGGGTGATGATTGGCCACAAATACCTCTCTTCAACATAAATTGTCGAATATATGGCTACCCAAAGAGTTGAAAAAATAAGTAATATTAATAATTGTTTATTCCGACGTAACCTGTTTAGTCCTAGTAGAAGAATAAAAATGCCAAAATGAAATCGCTTTATAAAAAAAATAAGTGTTTCCCACAAATTTATTTGCAGAGCTATCATTTGTTTACGAAAATCAAATGTCGCAAGAGTAAAGTCTGAAGGATCAACCCAATAGGATGTTCCTTTCCTTGGGTACATCACTGGTTTATAAAGAAATTCATATTCTTGCTTCAACACAGTATTTTTGTATATGACTGTGCCACTGGTTCCAGTTGTTATCTTTCCATATTTCCAATAAATGAGAAGTGTCCATCCGGCAACGATAAGAAAAAGCCCCAGAAATAAATAAATTGTGGGCTTAAGAAATTTGCGACCAAATATACGGAGGAAAACCAGAGGAAAGAAAACTATGGCAAATAAAAGAAAAAAGGGTTTGATCAAATATCCGACACCGGCTAAGAAACCTAGCACTAACCATTTTTTCTTTGACTGGTTTTCTGACTGAATTATGTAATAAAAAAATAATAGAAGAAATAGTGAATATGCAGTCAAAAGAAAATCTGGAGTGATTAACCTCCAAAAATCAAAAAACGTCGGGAATAAAAAACTAAGGCCTACTACTGAAAAAGCTTTGACCTCACTCTTTAGTAACTTCAAAGAAAGAACATATAATCCAACTATCCATAAAATATTAAGTCCAAAAGTTAGTGCCCTGGCCGTTTGTATCCAACCAAAAAAGTAACTTAATAAAAGTAAGGCTAATGAGTATCCCGGCCCCCAATAAGCATTAATCGCCTCTCGTAGATTTCCTGATTTATATATTTGTGCAATTTCTATATAAGAAATTCCATCAGGATTGACGTCATACAAATGATTTTTTATAAACTGGTAACTAAGAAGTGAATATAAAAACAATAATAGTATAAGTTGCAGTCTTGTCTTCACTTAATTAGCGATAAAATGGACAGGTCAGAAAACGACATATCATATTATAACAATAATTTTATTTTGGTCTTGTTTGATATATTGACAACAAACAAAATATAGACTAATTTCGACTTAATCGCATCTGCTTAAAATGCTAAAAGTCCCTAAAATTATTTATTTAGTTCCTTTCTTCTTACTTATTTTAATTTCCTTCCCATCGTCAGTAAACGCAACTTTCGTAAAAAGCCCACTAAACCCTTTGCTTAATGTTAGTTTACCAAGAAGTTGGGATAGCACCCTTGTTTCTTCACCAGCAACAATTATTGACATTGACGGTTTTAAAACATGGTATTACTGATCATACGGTACATTTGTGGGGAATATAGGACTAGCAACATCAGGTGATGGTCTCGGTTGGAATAAATACGCTTTCAACCCAGTGCTAACTAAAGACCTTGCTGATTCCACAGAATTAGAAGTGGCGGAAGCTTCCGTTCTAAAAATAGGCAATGAATACAAAATGTGGTATTTATCAACAGCTCAATATACTGGCCCCGGCAGTGAAACTTTTCGAATTAAATATGCTACTTCAAACGATGGCACTAACTGGACAAGACAAGGCTATGTTCTCCGAAGAAGGGATGGGGTTGGGTGGGAATCCGAAGGAGTATTAAGCCCTACAGTTCTTTATGTCAACGGAGAATACAAAATGTGGTACGGAACGCGAGACAGTGTGGGTGTAGGAAAAATTGGTTATGCCTCATCGACTGATGGAATAAATTGGAATAGACTTCTAAATCCAGTGCTACAAACTTCTTTGTCTTGGGAAGGAACATCTGTTGGAGCTCCATCAGTATATTTTGACGGACAAAACTATCACATATACTACCATGCTGGTCCAATAGTACCTTATTATATTGGTCACGCGACATCGACTGACGGAATTAACTGGACTAAAGATGCAAACTATGTCCTTGGTCGAGGAGGGTTTGCGGCATTTGACCAAAATATGATTGCAGCCCCAGATGTAATAAGGGTTGCCAATAAATTAAGATTGTATTATGCAGGTCTGGACACTGGAAGTGTCTGGCGCGTAGGATTGGCGGAAGAGACTGCGCCCATCCCTTATTTTTCCCAATCAGACCCGCTTTGGGGTGGAAATACTTATGATCATATGGATGCGACGATGGCTGATAAAGCTTGCGCCCTAACTTCTGCAGCCATGGTTTTGAAGTATTTCAATATCACCAAAACTCCCGGAAATCCCGATACAGGGCTTCCTCCCAAAGATTTAGACCCAGGCTCGCTAAACGAATGGTTAATAAGTGTAAATGATGGTAGTTTTAGAAATGGTAATACTAATTTTGCAAGTATTGCCAATATGACTATAAAATCCAATGAACTTGACCCAACGAGTCCCAAACTTGAGTATAGTCAAAGCACCAATTTATCAGATATCGATGAAGAACTAAACGCGGGAAGAAAACCCATACTTAAACTTGATTATTCTCCAAGTACCAGCGGTTTACACTTTGTTGTCGCGACCGGTTCAGCTGAAAGTACGTATAACATTTTAGATCCGGCACATGCTGATCGGACGACTTTAAGTCCGCACTATCAGTCACCAATCCGTGTTGATAAATTTGAAGTCACAAATAGTGACTTTTCATATCTCATCTTGGTAGTTGATAATACAGTAGATATACAACTTCTTAATTCAAATAATGAATCCGTGGGCCAGGTAGAAATTGAAGAACCATATTTTAATCAAATTTCTCAAACTCCACCAGAGGAAGAAACGCTTAAAGTTCTCTATTTCAAACATCCTCCTCAAGGAAATTATACACTCTATATTTCCTCTCCAGATAACCAACCATACCGACTTGATTCTTACATATATAATCAATCCGGTGAAAAAAAGCAACTGGTAGTTCAGAAATCAAACCATTGGTTACATTTGATTCTTTGCAAGCAGATGTTACCAACGCGCATGAACTGGGGTGGATCACAAATCAACCTACATACAGAACTCTTTTAGCTGAGGCTAATGCAGCTGAAAAACTTTATAATGCAAATCGCAAGCAATTGGCAAAAATGGCTTTGAAAGCCATGCTAACAGAACTAAAACTCCTTAAAGGAAAAACGATTACTGAAGAGGGATACAACTTATTAACTGGTGATCTTCAATCTCTTCAAGAAACACTCTAGAATTTCAGTAAATTATCGGCGTAAAAAATACCTAATGAAGCTAACCCACACCGGGTGTGGGTATATATTACTTTTCAACAGATGAAATTACTTTCGCAATGGGATATATCTCGCTCAAGTACACTTCAAAAGTGATCGCGCATGGACAGTTCTCAAACCCAATTCCACTTCTGGATTCACTCAGAGTAATCACTCTTAAATTATTTTCCCTTACACCAATAAGACCCCAAGCACTTCCATTTGGACCGTCAGCAACGATTGTCATAAATTTATAATTGGGTATTGATGCCTGCCACTTCCAATTTAGTTTTTCAAATTCTGACCCATAAAACAATCTAAATTTTTCAGAAACATCTAACAACTCCTTTTCGCTTAAGTTTTCTTTTTTAGCTACCCAACCTTGACTCTTTAAACCAACTTCTTCCGAAAAAAGGGTGTAGTCGTCAGATGTCACGTAAAGTTTATTAATATCTTCAAAATTATTACCCACGATTTTTATCCAAGATAATTCTGGAAATAAAAAGGGTAAATCGATAAGTGTAGTTGCTTCTGGAGTCAAAGTTGGAGACGAGCTGACTGACGGACTTATCAATTTATCGTTAGTTAAAGGTGATGGGGCGAAGTAAACTGGCTGAACTGATGGTGTGGTGAATTTATTTCTCCACTCTTGGGCGTTAAGTAGTAATCTTTTTTGAGCGCGGTCTGGGCTTTCCAAATATAAAAATCCAGCTACAGATGAAATCATTAATCCGAAAAATATGAGGAGTAATATGGCTAATCTTTTCTTTGGATGTCGAGAACGATTAGTTAATTCTGGTAAAGTTGGCGGTAGAGTAGATGAACTTGGATTTGGCAAATCGGCAGAAACAGGTTCCATGCATAATAGCGTAGTCGTTCGTCAACAAAAAATCAATTAAATTGTTGGTCCCGGCGTTTACAGTGTTTTAACCAAAAAGTAAATAATATCAATATTTACTTGCAGGATCTGGCTTGGCCAAACCCGGAAATATCATATAGACTCGATACAAAGTAGGTCGGAGACCTTCAGGCTTCTGACCCCATAACTTGTGTTTTTCACGAACGTGTGCCTGTAGGGCACTCCATGCTTGAGCCGAGTTGTCGGAAGCAGGAACAGACCAATTCGCGAGTGGACACATACTGCATTTATATCCTACTAATCTACCGTCCAAATCCCAATCAGGATTTGATCTGCCAGTAGCAAATAAATTATTATCCAATATAACTGCATCAATTGGCAATCTTATTCCTATTCCTGATTCAGGAAATTTTGGACTCTTTCGCGCCTTTAAACTGCCTTCGTTACTCATCTTTGTTTTCTAAATTTCTAAAGTGTGGGCGCACATGGATTTGAACCATGGGCCTTTGCAATGTGAATGCAACGCTCTAGCCAACTGAGCTATGCGCCCGCTCTTGATTTTCAACCTCACCTTACTCCTCTCCTTAAAAGGAGAGGAAATTGGGGTTGAAACTTGCGTATATTATACCACTTGGTTATACTCAATTTATAGGCGATTGCCCTCGCTTTTTTTAGTTGGAGGTTGCCTCATTGGCGACCTACCGAAGAGGCAGAGCTTGCTTTTTTATGATAAGTTTGATCCGGCGCATATTTAACTTCTTTTTTGACATCCTTGAATCCGTGGTCGTGGCTCTGGCTATCTTCGTCGTCTTCTATCTATTTTTGTACCAACCACACCAAGTAAAGGGAGCTTCGATGGAACCCAATTTTCATGATAAAGAGTATATTCTGACCAACAAATTCGAATACCGCTTCGGCGACCCCAAGCGTGGTGATGTGATTGTGTTTAAGTCACCTCAAAATCCGGAAATAGATTATATCAAACGAATCATCGGCCTACCCGGAGAAAAACTCAAATTGGTCAATAATCACTATTATATAAATGGCGTCGAACTTCAGGAACCTTATATTGCTCCGGAACTGTATACCTACAATGGGGCTTATCTCAAAGAAGGAGTCGAGATCGTCATCCCAGATGATTATTATTTTGTCTCGGGAGATAATCGGCCACGAAGTAGCGACTCGCGCGAATGGGGCCCGATTCCCCGTTCCTCTATCATCGGCCGCTCACAACTCCGGTATTGGCCATTCAATCGCTTTGGGCTAATTGACAGGATCAAATATCCGTCCGTTGATTAGGGGAAGGACTCAAACCGCAACCTTTTGGTGAAGTTCTTTAATAATTTTTGAAGTTTTTTCCAAATTGCCCCGAATCACAAGTATCACTCGGGCTTCTACTTTTGATTGGGTGATCTTAACCAAACCCTCGACAGCCTGGGCTAGATCTGAGGCGATTTTGTCCAGTTCCTCATTGTGAATCCGTTCTACCCGCGAATGTATTTTTTTGGCTGCTTCCGATTTGAGCCTTCTGGCTAAATCTTCCGCCCGCCTGACTGAAGCATTTTCCGATAAAATCGTTTTGTAAGCATCAACCATCAGTTTCACATCACCCAATCCGGCAATCGCCCGGGCATGGCCCTCGGTGATCGCGCCCGACATCAACCCATCTTTGATCGCATCCGGCAAAGTCAGAAGACGCAAAGTATTAGACACATATGAATCGCTTTTGCCGATGCGTTTGGCGATTTCTGATACCGGCAAACCAAACTCTTCAATCAACCTTTCAAAAGCTTGGGCCCGTTCTATCGGATTTAAGTCCTCCCGCTGGACGTTTTCGACAATCGCCATCTCGAGCATTTCCCGTGCCGTGGTTTCTTTGATGATCACTGGCACCGTAGTCATACCAGCCAGTTTGGCTGCGCGCCATCTCCTCTCGCCAGCGATAATTTGATATCCGGCTGGAGTCTTGGCTACCACCAACGGCTCCAAAATCCCGCTTGCTTTGATCGAAGACATGAGATCCTTGAGGGAATCAGCCGAAATCAGGCTCCGGGGTTGTAACGGATTGGGTTGTAGTACTTCAATATCCAGATCGACGATTTGACTTGAATTTGCCATTTAACTCACCACTGAAACTATTTTTTTACCCATTCTGGTTGAAAATTTGACTAGCCCTGAAGTCAGAGCGAAAATAGTAAAATCTTTGCCCATCGAAGTCCCCAGACCAGGATGGACTTTGGTGCCTTTTTGACGAACCACGATATTTCCGACACTGGCTTTTTCTCCGCCATAAAGCTTGATCCCTAAGCGTTTGCCACGGGAATCACGGTTGCCTTTGGTTGTACCGGCAGTTTTGATATGGGCCATAAAACAAATGCAAAGATCAAAATGAAAAATTTTGAAAAAATTTCCCTAATTTTACATTTTGATTTTTAAACTTTAAATTTTTTTAAATACGTAGATCTTCCTTTTTACCACCGCCTGCGGTCTGCCATACGTATACGGACCTTGGGTGAGAGTATAACCTAGTTTTTCACAGCTGTCAACCAATTTTTTCACGGGATATTGGCGTTGGTTGAAGTTGATTTCGGGCCAAACCATCACCACCTTGCCGTTTTTGGCCAAAATTTTGGTCCAATCTTTCAAGGCACCCAAATACAGTTTTTGTAAGCCTTTTAAGGTATTTTCTATAGATTCAGTCGATGCGGGACGACCCTTTTGGGTGAGTCGGCCAGCCCGCAGTTCAAAAGGCGCGCCTAAAAAAGGTTCAGTCACGATGGCAGAAACTGTCACTCCGGAAAGTTGCTTTGAGACATGAGTCGCATCAGCCACATACAATTTGAAATCAGTTAGTTTAAGATCAAACTCGCTAACCAACCAGTCAAGGTTTTTCCGAGCTTTCTCAACTACTACCGCAGACTGGTCACTCCCAACGACCTGCCAGCCGGAAACTGAACCTTCGGCCAAAATCGTCCCCATTCCGCAAAACGGATCGAGTAATGATTTCGTGGCACCCGGCGATTCAGGCAAAGCTAAGTTGACCATCATCCGCGCTACTTTTGGTGGTAACATCCCCGCTTTTGGATCGGCAAACGGCCGACCAAAATCACGCTTACTCCAGGATTCCACATTTTGCACAGAAACGGTTTTAGCTATCAACCAAACTTTTTCCTTAGAATCAAATACCAGTAAATACTCATCCACGCGTTGTTTAGTCACGACCACACTAGATAAAGTGTCGTTTTTGGGCAAAACATAACGAACAGAACTGAATTTTGGCGTGAGCAATGCTTTAACTTCGCCGTGTAAGGACTCATCTATCTTTGGCTCGGGTGAATAAACACTCAGACTAAAAGTATAACTAGTCTTTTCGCCCACATCCATGAATTCGACTATCGACTCGGCTGTCAAGTCCGGGATTTTCCCCCTAATCTCGGCAATTTTGATCGTGCCTCCGAGAAGCGATTGCAATTGGTCGCACTCAAGTGACGATGCGGATTGGACAAAAGCTAAATTACCCGAAACAGAAGGATGTCCCAAACGGAAGAATTTAAGCACCTCTGTCAACTCTGCCAAACACAGTTCTCGAGCTTGACCAAGTAGAAAGATGTATGTCTTCATGCCATGTTTTTATGGGTGTGAGGTTTTGGAAGAAACAGCTTTGGCCTTTTTGGGTTTAGCTTGAGGTTGGCCGATACTCTGGACCTCAAGATTGGTGAGGCTCGCACGAAAACCTACATGACGCCGCGTCCGGGATTTGGCTCGAAAACGGTGCACATCAATCTTTTCTCCCCGCAAATGGCTCAAAATCTTCATCACCACTTCTGTCGTAAAC
Organism: Candidatus Gottesmanbacteria bacterium GW2011_GWC1_43_10; assembly: GCA_000995415.1. GTDB lineage: Bacteria > Patescibacteriota > Microgenomatia > UBA10105 > UBA10105 > UBA10105. The sequence continues at coordinate 73,078 of LCEX01000003.1, read as the reverse complement.
GCTTCCTTGCCAACTTCAACTCTGTCTCCGTCCGCTACCAGAAGTGCCGGGAATTTGACTGTATCGCCGACATTACCCGCCAGGTGATCGACCTGAAGCGTGTCTTTGGGAGTGACTTTATATTGGTTACCACCAATTTTAACAACTGCGTACATATAGGTTTAACTCTTTGTTAGGCCTAAAATCTTACCTCCATTTTAACAAAAATTGGCCTTGATTACAAGGGTTCAACCCCTACTTGCCGCCTGGTGAGGCTCAAAATCAGCGCTAAACAAGATCCCCAAACCGATCCAGAGTGAAATCAAAGAGCTGCCACCGTAAGAAATAAACGGCAAGGTGATCCCGGTGATCGGCACCAAACCCAGGTTCATACCCACATTTATAATTACATGAATAAACAGTTGGGTAAAAAAACCGGCACTATACAAAAAGGCCAGCTGGCGATCCTGTCGCAGATTTGTGAGTCGCAAAACTTTCCACAAAAATATAAAGAAAATCGCAAGTAAAACCAGAGCTCCTATAAAGCCGAATTCTTCGCTAAACGCGGCGAAAATGAAATCCGTATGTTGCTCGGGCAGAAAATTCAGGAGTGATTGCGTTCCCTTACCAAAACCGCGGCCAAACCATTGGCCTGATCCGACTGCGATCATCGCTTGGATTGCATTGTAACCAGTTCCCCGTGGATCTGAAAGCGGATTAAGAAAAGTCAAGATGCGCTGTCTTTGGTATTCGTGCAACAATCTATAACCAAAAGGCAACAATCCACCTAAAACTCCCCCACCTAAAACCAGAAACCACACCGGCATCCCAGCTAACACTACAGAAAATAACCACATCCCAGCATAGACAATCGCGTTTCCCAAATCAGGTTGTTTATATATGATCAAAAACGGCAGCCCAAAAAGTCCCAAATGATAGAGAATAAACTTGATCTTTGTTGGCGGATACCGCACCAACAGACTAGCAAGAGTGATGAGAAAAAATGGCTTAATGATTTCCGACGGCTGAATCCGAAATCCTCCTAGGTCTATCCATCGGGTAGCACCACGGACATTGGGCCCTAAAAAAGCCATAAGCAAAAATAAAATTGCTCCCACGTAAAAAAATTTGTAGAGATACTGATACAGTTCAAAATCAATATGGTAAAACAACCAAAACAAGCCAAGTCCGACGGCCGTAAATATTGCCTGCTGATAAAAGAGGACAGGATCACGGGATAAAAGTGTCACCAAACCCAGTGAATTAAGGAGAATTGCCGGAATGAATACTAACCAGGCAAAAGTTCGAGTTTGTCGCCCCATACCACAGATTCTACCAGAGTTTTGCGTTTGACGTCTGCTAGTAAATCTTGAGGTAAATCTGCATAGGTTTTTGTAAGTTGTATTTTGACTTTCTCACTGACTCCTAAGCCTTTTTCTTTGCGCAAATCCTGGATCAGGCGGATGAGTTCCCTGGCTTTTCCTTCAATCTTTAGCTCATCTGTCAATTCTGTATCAAGTGTAACCTCAAGTTCACCTTTTCCTTGCACAACTAATATTTTCTTAACATTTACTTCTTCCTTTATTATTTCCAATAACTCATTTTCAATTCGTAATTCGTAATTCGTAATTCGTAATTCAGATAATGGTTGTCTGACTTTAATTTGCGCTGCTTTTCTCTGAGCATGAGCTTTTTCCACAATCTGTCTGACAAGTGTCATGTTTTCTTCAAGTTGTTCGTGAATATGATTCTCGTCCCAAGTTGGCCAAGAACCGAGGTGTACCGATTCTCCTGCCAACAAATTTTGATAGATGAGTTCTGAAATAAACGGCGTAAACGGCGCCATCACCAAAACCAATTGTTTAAGTACCCAGCCAAACACCTCCATCGCCGCTGGATTTTCTTTGAAACGTTCACGCGAGCGGCGCAAATACCAAGTAGATAATTCGTTAATAAATTCCAAAATTGCTCGGCAACTCGTCACCGTGTCGTAATGATCCATGGCCTGAGAAACTGATTTAATCAGTGAATGAGTTTTGCTCACTATCCACTTATCCAAAACTTGCGTTATCTCAAGCTGATCAAGCGCTTTTATTTGATAATTATCTTGGGCGTATAATTTATAAAAGCTAAAAGTGTTCCACAATAGTTGCACTGTTTTTTGAAAAAGTTCTTTGACTTGGGCCTCGGAAAAATTCAAATTCTCTCCCTTCATCACGACCGACGACATCAAATAAAAACGCAAAGCATCAACGCCATATTTTTCAAAAAGCAAGGTGGGGTCGGGGAAATTTTTCTTCGACTTACTCATTTTGGTACCATCTTCGGCTAAAATCGTCCCGGTCGTCACGGCATTTTCAAATGTATGTTTGTCAAAAAGTCCCACACTCATGACATGCAAAGTATAAAACCAAGCCCGGGTTTGGGCGATATACTCGGCGATAAATTGGGCCGGATGACTATTTTTAAATGTTTGTTCGTTGGCAAATGGGTAATGAAGCGACGCATATGGCATACTTCCGGATTCAATCCAGCAGTCAAAAACCTCCGGGACGCGTTTGCCTTTGATGGTTTTGGCCCCGTCCACCCAAACTTCCAAATCATCTAAATATTCGCGGTGAATATCAGTTAACTTTTCAACTTGTCGTGGATCCACTGCCCACTTTTTTAATTCTTCCAAGGATCCAATTATTCTAAAATCTTTTCCTACTTCACTTTTAACTTTTAACTTTGAACTTTGAACTGTTTGGCTTCGCCAGACCGGCATCGGCGTCCCCCAATACCGAGACCGGGAAATATTCCAATCCGGTGCAGTTTCCAAACCCTTTCCAAACCGGCCGTGTTTAAGATGCTTCGGATACCAATTGATATTTTCATTTTGTTTGAGAAGTTCGGGTTTGATTTTTTGGACATTGATAAACCAAGCCGGAACAGCGTTGTAATAAAGCGGCGTCTCACACCGATAGCAAAATGGGTATGAGTGAATCGTTTTTTCAGCTCGTAGCATCAATCCTCTTTTGCTTAAATCATCAACAATCCAACTTTCTCCTTTTTTGTAAAATACACCTTTAAGAGGTGTAACAAAATCCAAAAATTTTCCCTGATCATCAAGCGTCGGAACGCGTGGTAAATCGTGCTGGACGGCAAAACGATAATCATCTTCTCCAAAGATTGCAGCCGTATGCACTAGACCAGTTCCTTCTTCAAGCGACACAAAATCAGCCGCTCCCACGTAGTAGGCTTTTTTTCCATCAAGTGGCATATAGGAATATAAAGGCTCATATTCTCTACCAGCGAGCGCACTTCCTTTAACCGTTTCGAGGATTAACATGTCATTCTGAGGCGGAGCCGAAGAATCTAGCGAAGCGTCAACGCTCCCTTTGGTCGCTAGATCCTTCACTTTGTTCAGGATGACATTAACAAGACGTTCAGCCATCCATAGATATTCATCTCCCGATTTCACTTTGACATACTGAGCTTTGGCATCAACGGCCAAAGCCACATTACCGATAAGTGTCCAGGGAGTAGTGGTCCACGCTACAAAATATTCATTCGTTTTACCTTTGACCCGAAATTTCACATAAACAGAATTATCTTCAACATCTTTGTAACTATTGTCCATGGCGATTTCGAAGTTTGAAAGCGGAGTGGCACACCGCGGACAATACAAAATCACCCGCTTGCCTTCATAAACCAAACCTTTGTCGTGCAAAGTTTTGAAAGCCCACCAGACAGATTCCATAAACGATTTGTCCATGGTTTTATAACTATTTTTAAAATCGACCCAGCGGCCGATGCGCCTGATCACTTTTTCCCACTCTTTATCAAAGCGAAGAATTGCCGCCCTACAAGCAGCGTTAAATTTATCAATCCCCATTTCTTCAATCCCTTTTTTGCCGCCTTTGAGATCCAATTCTTTCTCAATCATGTTTTCAATCGGAATCCCGTGACAATCCCAGCCCCAGACGCGATTGACTCTGAAGCCTTTCATGGTCCAATAACGAGGCACCACGTCTTTGATGGTTGAGGCTAAAATGTGGCCGTAATGGGGAAGTCCGGTCGCAAACGGCGGACCATCATAAAAGACATAAGGTTTTTGGGGGTCGCGGGTGTCCACGGATTTTTGAAAAGCCTGAGTTTCATCCCAAAACTCCAAAACCCGATGCTCCAGCTCCGGTAAATTGTATTTTTGTTGAAAGTTGGTAAGTTTAAGCGTCGTCATATATTCATAATCATACTGAGCACTGAAAAAGAAATTTGTCATTCCCGCGTCGGCCAAAGGCCGATCCGCCTCTGGCGGAAAAGCGGGAATCTATTTTGAGCTATATCCGCCAAAGGCGGATTGATCGGCTCGTAAATTCATCAAAACTTCGTTTTTCTTCATTAACGAGCCATCAAAAAACCGTTCCCCTTACTACTATACTATAAGGGCGAACGGATGTCCGCGGTACCACCTTAATTTAGTTTGCAGTCTGCAGTAGGCAGTTAGCAGAAAATTACTGCAAACTGCACACTGTGAACTGCCCACTCTCAATTCAGCTTTTACGGGCTTACCCATCTGGATCTACTTTAAGACGCCATCCTGAACTTAATACAGAATCTCGTTCTAATTTCTTCCAGCAGCATCGATTGGTGATAGCCAATCTCAAACGCTTTTATCTACTTTGAAGTATAGCAAAACCCACTTAATTTGACAATGTTGAGAGAGAGAGGTAAAATAGCCCTCATTATGCCTACACCAGATCAAGCAAGTTATTGTGAATACAGAACAACCCAAGAAGCAATGAGAAAATTAATTAATAAAACTCACGGTAGAGCTGGAGCTGTTTATGCTGGCGCAGGAATTGAGAATAAACCAGTTTGTTTAATTGCCGAACGGGATGGTGAATCAGTAACTTTTTGTATTTATCCAAATTCTTCGACTTCGGAATGTCCAATAGCTCAAAAAGAAGTTAAGGGAGCTGCACCTTCAGGTGGTTTGATTAATCCATCCTATCTCTAGGTTACCTTCCCTACTGTAAAAATAAGTTGAACCCACACCCGACGCGGGTTATTGCCGGAGTTTTTGAAGTTGCAGTTTACCAGGGAAAATGAATGATTAACGATCCTGGATCGTTACATATTTGACGATCCGGGAAATCGTAAATAGAAAAATTAACCCACACCGGGTGTGGGGTGGCTAGACACACCGGGCAAATTCTATCTCCCCTGTCTCAAAAACGCCGGAATATCCCATTTGTCATCATCCTCTGTGGGAAAGTCGGAAACCGGAGGTGGTTGGGAGGGGGGCGTTTCTTCATCCTGGGGTTTTTGGGTCTGCGTGTCATCAGTTTTGGTCGTTGAGGTCGTCGCCTGAACAAACGGACTCGTCAGTCCGCGCAACGTTTTGCGTGTCTCGTCAAAACCGGTCGCGATCACTGCGATCTTGACCTGGTCCACCATATTTTCATCAATGGTCGCGCCAAAAATGATATTGGCATCCGGATCAACTGCCTCGGATATCATCTTGGCCGCCTCATCGACCTCGGACATGGTCATATCTTTACCGCCGGTGATATTAAATAATACTCCTTTGGCTCCCTCAACTGAAATCTCAAGAAGTGGCGAAGCGATCGCCATCCGGGCGGCAGCTGTGGCGCGGTTTTGGCCGGTGCCGGTACCGATCCCCATCAGAGCCGAACCGGCATTGGTCATGATGGTACGTACGTCTGCAAAATCGACGTTAATCAAACCCGGTGTAGTGATCAGATCTGAAATTCCCTGCACCCCCTGACCCAACACGCTATCAGCTACTCGAAATGCCTCAATCAGGGTTAATTTTTTGTCCACCACATCCAGGATCCGCTGATTCGGGATCACGATGAGCGTATCGACCTTTTCTTTGAGTTGGACTATCCCATCCTCTGCCTGCACCATCCGGCGGGTTCCTTCAAAGGTAAACGGTTTGGTCACGACCGCCACTGTCAACGCCCCAACTTCCTTTGCTATTTCCGCTACAATCGGACTGGCTCCGGTCCCCGTCCCGCCACCTTCACCACAAGTCAAAAAGATCATGTCCGAATCGATGAGATGTTCCTTGATTTTTTCGCGTGATTCTTCGGCAGCTTGTTTGCCCACTTCCGGGTTACCACCAGATCCCAAGCCTCGAGTCAGGTTTTCGCCGATTTGGATCTTGGTCGGAGATTGATTGGTCAAAAGCGCCTGGGCATCAGTATTTATACCGATGAAATCAACGCCCTGGATTTGAGATACGGAGATCATGGAATTTAAAGCATTGCACCCGCCGCCACCGATGCCGACGACTTTGATTTTGGCAAAACGGGCAATGTCAGGCTTTATCAACATATACTTATTTTATTGATAACTTTTTGTCATCAACGAAAGTCATTTGTGGGCAAGGCAGGCCGTATAGTATCACGGCACTAAGTGGTGTTCAAGCTGGCAAAGCCGGGGCAGAAGTTTATTTATTTATATACTATTTTTATCAGTCTGTAAACTCAAGGCAAAAAAGGTTTCAAAGTGTTTAAAATTTTGCCGAATATGCCTTTGATCGGAAACTTGTCGCCGATCTTCCCCATACTTCCTAGTAGTGATGTCGATTCGGTCTGGGGTGACATTTTGGCTCCATACTGGACCAATCCCACACTTGCCGCATAAGCTGGCGTCAGGATCTCATCTACTAATCCCGAAATATTGGTGGGGATCCCGATTCTGACTGGCATGGCTAAATTTCTGCGGGCTGCTTCAGCGATCCCGACTGTCTCGGCTCCGCCGCCGCAAACTACGACACCAGAAGGCGTCATTCCGCCGAAACCGCTCTTTTTAATTTCCAGTCCCACCATGGTGAAGATCTCGTTTAAGCGGGGTTTGATGATCCCCTCGATCAAAGTTTTGCGGGAAACTTTTTTCAGTTCTTCAGGCAAACTCAACATACTTAAATCGATCTCATCTTCTAGCTTTTGTTTCGGCCTGCCTTCCATTTCTGGTAATGCCGGGATTTTATGCTTTTGGGAAAGCAGCAGTTTGATTTTTTCTGAGCTTTCCAAAGATACGCGTAGTCCGACTGCCAAATCGCTTGTGATATTTTTGGCGCCAATCGGGATCACCGATGAATAAGATAATGCTCCTTCTACATAAATGGCCACATCCGTAGTCCCCCCACCGATGTCTACCAAAGTAACGCCCAATTCTTTTTCCGTATCCGAAAGCACTGCTTGGGCTGACGCTAGTCCACCAAATACCATTCCCGATACATGTACTCCCAATTCTTCAACGCATTTATGCAGATTTTTGATGCCGGTTGATCCGCCTGTCACAAGATGCGTCTCTACTTCCAGCCTGACGCCGGTCATCCCTACCGGATCGGCGATTCCTTCCTGGCCGTCGACTATAAATCCTCGCGGCAGAACATGGAGTATTTCCCGTGACGAAGGTAGCGATACGGCTTTGGCAGCGTCAATCACCCTTTGCACGTCAGTGACAGTGATTTCTTTTTCGGGGTCGGCTACTGCCACGACACCATGTGAATTTTGGGAAGAGATGTGACTGCCACCGATACTCACAAATGCACTTGTGACCGAAGTTCCAGCCATGCGTTCCGCTCCTTCGAGTGCGGGTGAGATGGCAGCTATCGCATCTTCTATATCTACGACCAAACCTTTGCGGATGCCTTTACTCTCGACTGTCGCGACTCCCAAAACATGAAGTGGCGCGTCTTCTTTAAGAGCGGCGATAATGGTCACGATTTTGGTGGTGCCGATATCAATTCCGGCTACGATTCGATCTCGCATAAAATTTGTGCGCAGTCTGCTTTTTGCGTGTAGTTAACGGCTTCCAGATCCGGTTGACTGACTAGCTCCAGTTCCCTCAACTGGATTTAAAATTGGTTTAGCAAACCGCAGGTCGATAGTCTCCGGTCGCTTTCCTTCTATTCTAAACTGTTTAAACAAGAATTGTAAAGAGTCTACGATCTTGCCAGCATCTGACCTTGGCAAAAAAATTACTCGGACACCATCAACTAGTAATGAAAAATCAGTTTCGGATACACATTTTAGTTGATTTAGCTTGATAAAACCGTTGGCAGTAAGAGCAGCAACTATCTTAAACGCTCCCAAAACAGCCTCCTCCCGCACTATTTTTCCCGGAGCTGGATTTAGTATTTGGCATTCGATCAATGGATAACTTTGGTTTTTATATCTGGAAAGCTCTGGTAGTACCATCCCATCAGCAGCAAAATAGTAAATTTTTTGCTCAATATTTGCTATCACCACCGGCGTGCGCTCAGTGATTTTTATGTATAAACTGCGCGGGTAATTTTTTTTGATATCAGCTGTCAGAACAGCCGGATAGCGCTTACCAATATCAACTTGAAGCTGGGGAAGTGATAACCACAATAAATTGCGTGGCTGTTTAAACAAACTTACATCGGAAAATATATCAGGGTAAGCATCAATATAAATCGTGTTGACTTTAAAAAACGGCCCGGTGAGGACTACATATCCGCCAACGAACAATAACAAAATGGTCAAAACCGGCAAGATAAAATTGAGGATAAATTTGAACCGCCGTTTCACATGACTGATTCTATCACGTCAGCGATTTTTGCGGCAGCGTCGGGAACAATTGCTTTACGTAAACTTTGTAAGTTTTCATAAATTTCTTCTTTATGAGCCAATGTGTCTATGATTTCAGTTAACAACCTTGTAACTGTCAATTGCGGCTGCAAAAGCATCCTGGCGGCATTTGCTTCGGTCAAATATTTCGCGTTTTGTTCTTGTTCACCTCCCCCTGACCACGGTAACGGCACAAGTATTGCGAGTTTTCCAAGAGTAATGATTTCGCAAATGACATTGGCTCCGGCCCGGGATACGATCAAATCTGCGTGTTTAAACACCCAACCGATTTTTGCAGAATCAATATATTCGTAGACGAAGTAACGCTCACGAAGTGGTTGAACTAAAGTTTTTTGTTTCTCAACTAGATATTCAAAGTCGCGGTATTTTTGAGCATTGCCGCATTGATGAATCACAGTGTAATGCTCCAACAATTGCGGTAATGCCTCCGCCACCACCAGGTTGAGACTGTGTGCGCCTAAATTACCGCCGGTGATATAAATTACCGGTTTATCGTGAGTGATGGGTAACTTATGAGAAGCCTGAAACAACTCCGGCCGTAACGGAATCCCAGTTAAGACTGTTTTGGTTTGTGGGAAATATTTTTGTGTTTTAGCCCACGAAACACAAATTTTTCGACAAAAAAAACCAATTATTCGGTTGGCAAGTCCCGGCACAAATGTTTGTTCATGTGTCACAACAGGTATTCCCCACAGCCAACCTGATATGGCTACCGGCAAAGCCACATATCCGCCAAACGATAAAATCGCTTGCGGATTAAGTTTCTTGATATAAACAAAAGCCTGCCAAAACCCCAGCGGAATTTTAAATAGAGAAAATAGGCTTTTGAGCGGATTGAAATCTCTATGCCACCGTCCGGCAGTGATCACTTGAAACGGGTATCCCAGACTCGTGATGATCCGGTATTCTTGCGAAATGGCAGCGTCTCCTTCAAGCGCGTTTTTCCTGCCGATATAATAAATCTGCCACTCACGTTTTTTAAGCTCGCTCATTTCTGCCAATGCCGGAGTCAAATGTCCACCGGTAATGAGAATTTTCCGCATAATTTGATTATTTGTGTTTACTTTGACGTCCAATATTAAGTAGTATCCCAAATCCGATAAGTAAACTGATTAAGTTCGATCCACCATAAGAAATCAAGGGCAAAGGTACACCCGTAAGCGGCAACAATACGACCATCGCCCCAAGATTGATGAGTGTTTGAATCGCAAACCAGGAACCGATACCGCAGGCCAGCAATTGTCCAAACCGATCCGGAGCTTGGCGGGCAAGATAAAATATCCGGTATGCTACAAATGCCATGGCCAATATCAGTAGCCCCGCGCCCAAAAATCCTGTTTCTTCTGCGATTATAGCAAAAATCGAGTCCGTATTGGCTTCCGGCAAATAAGCGTATTTCTGCCGTGACTTACCCAATCCCACTCCGAACCAACCTCCCGAACCCAAAGCGATCAGAATCTGCCGCACGTGATATGAGGCTCCCAACGGATCCTGATTGGGATTGAGAAAACTAGTAATGCGCGCAAAACGGTAAGGTGCTGATATGGCCAAAAGCCCGACAACTACGATACCTATCGGAATCAAAACTAATATATGGATGACGGGGATCCCGGAAACGAAGTACAACACCACTGCCAAACTCGAAATGATTACCGTCGTACCCAAATCTGGTTGCAACATCACGAGTCCGATCACGAGTCCCAATAAAAGCAAAAACGGTAAAAATCGTCCCCGTTCTTTGTAAGTAAACCAAGCCGAAAGGTAAATCACCAGCACTAGTTTACTAAATTCCGTCGGTTGCAAGGTAAAAAAACCGATATTCAGCCACCGTTTGGCCCCCAACACGTGGATTCCCACTCCCGGAATAAACACGCTTAATAGCAAGATTAAAGTGATAAACAAAAGCGGAATCGCGAGTTTGTACCAAATGTGATAATCAATCAAGGATATGCTAAACATCAAAACCAACCCAATACTCAAAAAGATCGCCTGGTCTCGAAGGAAGTGATACTGATTACCAAAATCCCGAAAAGCGGTCACGATCGAAGAATTAAACACGGCTACCAATCCATAAAGCAATAATCCAATAAGTACAAATAACAACGGCTTGTCATAGCCCATCAGGCTCGGAAATTGAAAACCGGTGGGTTTTTTTTGCCAACTTCTACTCATGATTTTATTTGTATTGAAATTGCTCAAATGGCGTTTAAGCGGATAGTGCCCATGAGTCGGAAAAGTGAGTTGTCGCTTATTGATGGGTAATTAAAGCCATCCATAGACCCAAAGCTGACAACATGATGCCGATCAACCAGGCCCGCATCACTACTTTTGGTTCCGGCCAACCTTTGTATTGCAACCATAGATGCAGTGGAGCTACCGCCATGATTTTTTTCCCCCAATACTTCTTGGCAGTCAATTGAAAAAGTGACGAGGCTACCTCCACCACAAATACGCCGCCGATCACGAGAAGGACAAATATTTTTCCTAAAATCAATCCCACCACGGCAAAAGTAGCGCCAAAAGATAAGGCTCCCACGTCACCCAAAAAGATACGCGCCGGGAATACATTGAAATACAAGAATGCGATGATCCCACCCAACCACAAAGCCAAAAATATCGACAATGGGCTATCCAAAATCGAAGCAGAAATGATCAAAAAGGCAACCAAAGCTATCATCAGCACACCACCAGCCAAACCATCCAAACCATCAGTGATGTTGTAGGCATTGCTAAAAGCAATGATGACCAAAGCCGCAAACGGGATAAAAAATACTCCTAAATCAAATACCCCAATGAAAGGAATATGTAAAATTTCAATTTTTAAATCTGTATACAACCAGGTAGCGATAACGATCGCAATCACAATTTCGATCAATAATTTGTGGCGCAGCCTCAAACCAAAAAAGGCGTCTTTGGCCCAGCTAAAAGTTTTCTTCAAATCATCATATAACCCAAGTAATCCAAACCCCAAAAATGTCGTCACCAATATTTTTACTTCTGCATCTAGCCTGTAGACTTCTGTGATCGGCACGAAAAAATAACGCATCAAAAGTAACATCAGCGGGAAAAACAAAGTGGTCACCAGGATGATCAGTAAACCACCTCCCAAAGGTACACCAACTTTGTTGCGATGCAACTCATCAAAAATCGGCGTAGGTTTCTCAAATGCATCTTTGGTCTGTTGTTTTTGACGCTGGAACTTATACTTATACAGTAGGTTTATATAAGGCACAAATAAAACACAATTTACGATCACGGAAAAGAGTAAAATCGTCAAAATGATGATCATATCTGATATTTAGACTTTAATTAAGATTTTGGGTAAAAGAATCAAAGCCGCGACAATAACAGCGCCTATGGCGACTGTCAACATCATACCGGCGGCGACATCTTTAGCTATTTTGGCTTCCTGACGCCATTCTTGCGTAACCAGATCAGTGATTGACTCGAGTGCCGTGTTGATCATCTCTGCTGCCAATCCCCAAAAAATAGTCAGAACGATCACTACCCACTCCCAAATCGCAAGCTGCACATATATGCCGATACCGATAGCTACCACGGATAGAAAAAAATGGACTCGGAAATTTGGCTGTGTCAGGAGCGCCCATTTAAGTCCGGCAAAGGCATTTTTGAAGGAAATATGATGCTGGCGAATGATTTCGTTCATCTGATCACTTTCTTTATTATAGCAACTTTGCCAAGAGAATATCTTTGGATCCTATCAATAACCGCGCTTGAGTTTGCGTAGCTTTTCTATGGTATAAGAAATTGCATAAAAAGGGGAGAGGGGTAAATCTTGAACATGCCCAAAGCGGACTTCCCGACCCCCAAACCCTTGCTTAAATAACGTGATCCCGCTCCACGGATGGTTAGGTTTATCAGGCGGCGCAATTCCCCAGAAATTGTATAATTTTTTCCCTCTTTTTTTAGCTTCCTTGATAGCCATCCATTGCAGCAAATAACTGCCGGGAATTTTGGACGGGATCGAGGCTCCATGATGATAAATAGCAAAGTCACCGAAAAACAAAATGATCGCTGCTGCAATCGGTAATCCATCGTGCTTTGCTACAAATGATACAGCGTTATTATTTTGAAAAAACAAATCAAATTCTTCACCAATTCCTGCATATGGCACAAATCCGTGACGCTCGTAGGTCTGAATATAGAGTTTTTGAAAATCTGCTAAGCCGTTAGTTTTATCGACTTCAACTCCCATTTTTTGGGCTTGCCGGATCAGATAACGAGTAGTTTTGCGCATTTCGGCTAGTAACTCTTCTTCCGTTTTGGTTATATCCAGTACCCAACAGATTTCGGCATCCATCGCATGAATTGGCGACGGAAACATACCTAATTTCTGAAACAAGTTTCGTAAGGTAGGCGTTTCGACAATCATCGGGCTGAATCTTATAAACCAGGCTTTTTCCTGAGAAGCAATTTCTTTTAACTTGGCTATTAGTATTTTCCAATTTTCGATGTTTGTAGAAGAAGTGAAAACCGGTCCATGTCGAACGTGCAGAAACGTGCCTCGTTTGGCGCGGATGACATAAACTGCTACCAATCCTATCATTTTTTGCTTGTTAAAAAGTCCCAAATGCCAAACCGACACTCCAAGTTTTTCTTGAAGTTTGATCCAAGTAGTTGACTGGAAAAAACTCCAAGGATTGTTTTTTAATATAAATCCATCCCATTCATCCCCTGGCTTAATTTCACGAATAGTTATTTCCATGTGCATTTTTATTATCAAATATGATTATTTTCTTGGATCACAAGAAAACTTACCGTTTGCCTCACCACAACAAAACTCAATTCCATTACAAACCCGTGCCCGCTGCCCATCTCCGCAAGACAACGCACCTTGCCAAGCTCCGCAGCGACATACTTCTGGCTCCCAAAGTCCTACTTCACACTGAGAAGATTTTTCTTGGGCGTTTTGCCTGATGTCTTGAGCTTGCTGCGAAAGGTGATACGTCACAGGCAATGCCAGAAGTAAAAAGAAAACCAATGCCCCCATTTGCAGCTTGACCGCCATTTTGTACTGGCAATCGGTACACGTCACCCGCTCAATAAGCAAAGGCGCCAGTGTTTCTTTTTTGCAGATGGCGCACGGGATCAGGTGATATTCGCTTGCCTTTGCTGTTTGATTTTTGGTCAATTCATTGAAGGTCACTAAAGCCATGAGAATTCCCATGGAAATAGCCGGCAATCCATACACCAGATTCCAAAAAGGGATTTCCGATTTGATGATGGCTACCCCACCATACAAAAGCCCTAGGGAAATGATGATTAAACCTGTGTTTTGAAAAAGTCGATAGACGCGAGCGTAGCGAAGCAATCCCCGACTAGATCGGGGATCGCCACAGGGCCATTGGCCCTTCGCGATGACGATTTTCTATCGGAAATCTGAACAATTACAATTCTTCTCCCAGACTAGTTGCTTCCCCGTGTCCGGGATATACTTGTGTTTTTCCTGGGTAATGTTTTAGTCTTTGAAGTGAATCCTGTAAATTTTTACTCGAGCCGTAGGAAAAATCAGTTCTACCTACTGCGGATTTAAATAAAGTGTCTCCTGTAAACATGGTTTTACTGTCTTCATGGTAAAAACAAACACTCCCGGGTGTATGCCCCGGAGTTTCAAAAACTTTAAGCGAAAGCCTACCAAAATTAACTCGGTCTCCCTCTTTTACAAACGCGTCAATCTTTGGTGGCATTTGAGGAATAGATATTTTGAGGAAAAATTTGGCACTATCCTGCATCCTATCGACTAAGAATACGTCTTTTGCACTTATAAGAAAGGGGATTTTGTAAGCTTGTTGTAATTCAAACGCTGCCAAAATGTGGTCAAAATGCCCATGAGTAGCCAAAACTTGTAGGGGCTGGACTTGTAAATCCCGGATCACGTCTGCGATATAGTCGGCCGCATCACCCGGGTCGACAATGATACCTTCTCGGGTTAAACGATCAAACACTAAATAACAATTGGTCCCGAGCTCCCCCACCGGCAAACATTTGATCTCCAATTGATTTGGCATAAAAGCTAACCTTTAAACAAACTCACTATCTGTTGCATCTGCGTTTTGGTTAAACTCGGATAAGTCGGCAAATTTAGACTGGTTGCAGCCACAGCTTCGGCTCGGGGACAACTACCCTCTGGGTAACCGACTTTTGCCCAGATGACACCTTTGGGATCAATTGTGTGGTGATACCAGTTACCCAAAATCATTCCCTGTTTTTTAGCTTGCCAACGGATTTCATCAGCCCGATTGGTCAATAAATTGTACCGGAGATAAACAGCACCGCTCACTTTAACCGGTAATTTCACTTTTGAGGGTTTTATATTCTCAAAGTAATATTTGGCGATTTGGCGGCGGCATTCATTCATAGCTGGAAGTTTATCCAATTGCCAAAGAGCTAAGCTCGCCAAAACATTGGGATAGGCTTTTGGGAAATCTGCTGGCTGACGCCCTAATATTTCCTTGAAATAAACCGGCATAGATACGAGTTTTAATTTTTGAGACAAATATAAAATAAGTTTACCTGCGCCTGCCATCTGATATAAAGCTAATGCCCAACCCGAAATCAGAACGTGTAATAACTGACGCAAAATCCACAAATATGAAGGGTAAGCAAGACCCTCTCGGTATTGAACAATTTTTGTACCTAGATTTTTATTGTTCGTTATCGCCATTCCACCAAATACTGACGAGACGATTTTGTCTCTACCGAAGCTAAAAAAGGCTGCTTCACCAAAAGTTCCCAACAATTTGTTTTTGTAAGTCCCACCCAAGGCATGGGCACAATCTTCAATCAGCAGCAAATTGTGTTTTTTGGCAAAGGCAACCAATTTATCCATGTCAGATGGAATCCCAAAAGTGTGTTGTACGATCAGCGCCTTGGTCCGCAAAGTGAGCTTACGTTCGGCGTCGGCAATATCCAAATTGAGGGTCTCATCAATATCCACATAAATTGGCTTCAACCCCGCCCAGACTACACTATTGGGCACAGCTACGCAGGTATACGCTTGTACTAACACTTCGCTATTTTTTTCTAAATTAAGCGATTCTAAAATAGCCAACAAAGCTGAACGGCCGGCATTAAAACTAATCGCTAAGTGTACTTCAAAATGATCCTTAAACCAGTTTTCAACTTTTTCAATAGATTTTCCCCGCTTCCAACTCCAAGGCGTAAACAAAGATTTAACCGCCAACCAATAATCATCGGCAGAGATATTTGGTGATAAACCTATATGAATCGGTCTTGAAAACATAAATCTTCAACCTCGGAAGTTAATAAGCACTTGGTAACCTTGGGCGTAACCGGTTTTATACTGATTTAATAAGTTCCTTCAGCACCCGTTCCGCCTCTTTTCCTTTAAATATAACTGTATCGCCTGTTGTAAGCTGTGATTTTATCTCGACTGCTGCTTTTTGCGGTGGGATTACTCGCACTGAAATAGTCTGTAACCCACTTTTTACGCCTTTATTGAATGCTTCAAAATAATTTGAGTTGGTTAAATAAACTTGGTCACAGTATTGAGAGGCCAACTTTCCTACTTCTTCATGTGCAAGTTCAGCATGAGTTCCAAGTTCGATCATCGGTTGAAATACTAGTATTCTTTTGCCTGGCGTCTGGCCCAAAAATTTAATCGCCGCCCTAGCAGCATCCGGATTATTATTAAAAGTGTCGTCGATCAGAGTAGCTCCCTTTATTTGCCCTATCTTTTGCATGGTTTTAGAAATTGCTTTAATTTGATTTGCCCCCCGGGCAGCCTGAGTCAAACTCATGCCACTTGCAATTGCTCCGGCTATGGCTGCCAATATATTGCTGATTTGATGTTCGCCCAAAATTGGCACTTTCACCCGTGCAGTTTCTTTACCCCAACTGACAGCAAACTCCAAAGTCTCAAAAGTAGCTTTAACCTTTTTCGCTTGCAGTATCTGGACCTCAGCTCTTTCGGGTGGATCTGCTTTGGTATAAAGCAAAATCTGTTTAATGGTTTTTTGGGCTTGTTTGGCCATCTTGAGCGTATACTCGTTGTCAGCATTAAATATAGCTGTCCCATCTGAAGGTAAACTCGCTATCAGTTCGTATTTAGCTCTAAATGTATTTTTTAGCGACTGAAATAAATCCTGGTGCTGAGCATTGATAGCTGTCACGATCCCGATTTGCGGCCGGACTATCCGGCACATCCTGGCTATTTCTCCCACTTTATACGCTCCCATTTCCACAATGAGAATTTCATGTGTAGGTTTAAGCTGATTTAATATCAACTCAGCGATACCAATGGCAGAATTTTGGCTGGCAGCGGTTTTTAGGACTTGGTATTTTTGGTTAAGAATCGTTGCCAAAAATTCTTTGGTTGAGGTTTTGCCAAAACTCCCAGTGATTCCAATGACACTTTTAAATTTGTGTCGCCTCAACTTTTTTGTGGCCAAATAAATCAATAATTCATGGTAAATCAAAGTCGGGAGTCTTAGTAGCATCACCCAGAAACTAACTATTGGAAACGTCAATACATCCAAAATTAATAGTCTCCCCCACCAGGAAAAAGTAAATAGGCGATAACCAATAATGAGGCTCGATAAACTAAAAATAAATAAACTTATTGTTTTGGGGGAAACCCGCATCCGACGAAAAGGGATAAACAACCATCTCTTTCCCTGCGGTGTTCTAAGATGTATCCACATCCGATCGAAACGATATTCCTTGATGTACCACAGCTGAATGTAAGACATCAGATTGCTTAGAATCCGCAAACTCCAAAACACAATCAAAAATATGACGATCATAACTTTTGCAAGAATTCTTCTGTGTGGTGCACAATCAACTGCGGCTCTTTATAAAGAAAATTATGCCCTCGGTCAGGGATGATAGTCAATTTCGACCTGGTGAGTGTTTTCTGCATCCTCTTGGCTATGGCTATCGGTGCCAAGCGATCTTGACTACCCCAAATCAGTAGTACTGGTAAACGAATTTTTTGCATGTACTCCCCCAGCCGCTCTTTCACTACATTTTTAAAAGTTTCGCGCATCAGTCCTTGGGCGTGGTAGAAATCAGTGGCTCCGGCAACTCGGTACAAAAGCCGGCGCATTCTGTCTTTGAATAAGCTAAATGGCGGAAGCAAAAAAAATATTTTCCCCAATTTGGCTACCGACATAGTTATTAAAAATCTGATGCGAGACACTGTCGGAAAACCAGGAGTGCCGGAAATCACAAGCGCTGCCGCTCGTTTTGGTTCCTGGGAAAGAAGTTTTAGTGCCACCCTGCCCCCAAAAGAGTGACATACGAAGATGGCTTTAGCAATACCTTTTTGCTTCAAAAACTTCTCCACATACCTCACATAATCGCTTAGATTGTATACCCGGTTTAGCTCCATCCCTTGTTCAAATCCGGGAAAATCGACGCAATAAGTTTTATAACCAGCCTTAGTAAACTCGGCCATCAAAGAAGTAAATCGCTTGGACCCCAACATCCACCCCGGTAAGATCACCACTGGGTATTTATTCATTAGCCTCAATTTTACGCGAGATGGCACTTTTGTGCAATGAAGGCCTCACTAACCAGAGAGCTTGAGCGCAGCTCCAATCATCACCGCTGCTCCTGGGTCAAAATTTCACCGACAAACAAAGCTCCCAGCGCTACACTAAATACGGATCGGAAGTTAAAAAGCGGAGCAAGTACGGAAACGTCCAATTTGTACAAAGCTAGAACGAAAAAGATTGAAGCCAAAGCTCCCAAAAATGCCGCTACCAATATATCACTCCAATCGTGAGGAATACCGACGTGACTCGCAAATGCCGGCGGCAAAGTAAAGAGGATCACCATAAATGTCCAAAGAAAATTGAATAACCAGGGATTGGATATCGCATGTTTACTCGTGAGCTTTGACATGACGATATCAAACCCATAGGCTATTGAGGCAATCCAGGCAAATACGTAAAAAGGCATATTAAAGAAGTATTACAGCTTGTTCCGGAATCGGGAGCGGTCGCGGACATTGGAAATCACGTTTTCCGAAAATGCGTGGGTTTGTTTGACTAGACATCGTTTATTATCGGCTAAATCTTCCTGCAAGATGACTCCCGGCCCAACAACGCTGTTTTGTCCCACCTTTACTCCGGGCATCACTCTTACACCCACCCCAATTCGCACTCCTTCACCCAAGATCGCGCCCAATTTGTTGCGCCCGCTACTTATTCGTTCGCCTTTGACATTTGAATAAACATCACCTTCATCCAGACGTAAATTGGCAAGTATCGACCCGGCTCCCATAGCGACATGATTTCCAATCACACTATCACCGATATAGTTGGAATGAAACCAAGTGTCACTCCCTATGAAACTGCGGGTGACGTCACATCCAAAACCGATAACTGCGTTTTCACCAATCATTGATCTTCGCACCATTGAGTGATTTCCGACGATAGTCCCGGCGCCAATATAAAGCGGCCCAACCAATTTAGAATATTCCATCACCCGCACGTGTTCACCTAAAACGATCGGTCCTATTAAGCTAGCTGTTTTGTGCACTTTGGCTGATTTACTTATTTGCATGACTTTGATCTGATCTAAGTAATCATCCATAAGATCAAGTGTTTGCCATGGATATTTTAGCGGCAGCCAACTATCGCTATATTCCACCATTTCGAATATTTCGCCTTGTTTCATCATTTCGCTTAAAGCGTTTTCGTAATGTCTGTTTGGATCACTACGATCAGTTTTCTCCAAGTATCGAACTAAAGTATCTGCGCTCACAAAATAATCACAAACCAATTTTACAAAACTTGAGGGCGTATTTCCTTCCCCTGGTTTTTCATGTACTCGAGCCACTTTTTTCCCGTCGAGCACTAGATATCCACCCGGAAAATAACTCTCTGTTTTATATCCGACTAACAAATTGTGTGTTCCAGCGATTTTAGTTAACAGATTTAGAAATAAATCCTTGGCCACTAAATCATCGGCATTTACTACCAATAATGGTTTGCCGGCGATTTTGGCTGCGGTTGAAAGTATAGCCGCACCTTGACCCTCACCTTGTTGAACTATGATTTCAGCGGTACTGCTTGCAAACCTTTGGGCTATTTTACTCGAAGCCACCACTATGATATTTTTGAAACCAACTTCTTTTAATAAAGAAACTTGCCGTTCCAGAAATGTCTTGCCCATAAATATGTAAGTCATCTTAGATGTCAGCGGCCAAAACCGGCTGGATTTACCGCCGGCAAGCAGTAATACGGTTAATTCTTCTTTCATAAGTCCTCCTTTTCCCGCGTAATTTTGGCTCCCAGTTGACGCAGTTGTTCATCGAACTTTTCGTATCCGCGATCAATATGCTCCACCCCCAATAATACTGATTTGCCTCTGGCAACCAAAGCCGCTACCACCAATGTGGCTCCAGCCCGAAGATCGGTGATTTCAACCACTGCTTCGTGCAGTGGTCGCGGTCCGAAAATTTTGATTCCCTGATGATAGTCTTCGATGCGATCAGCCCATTTAAAATTATAAAACTTTTCCGGATCTTTGACTTCCGGATCAAAAAAATCAATTTTGGCCCCCATTTTCCTGAGTTCCGCTACATACGAAAACCGGCTTTCAAACACAGTTTCGTGGATGGATGATGCGCCTTGCGCTTGAGTTGCCAACACCGCCCACGGTGCCTGCCAATCTGTCATAAATCCGGGATAAAAACTGGTCACTATGTCAGTTGGTTTCAAAACGCCCTGGCTAAAAAACCGTGTCGTGGTTTGATCCATCGCTTCCCATCCGCCACCAACCTGATCTAAAGCGGTGAGGAAACTTTTTAAGTTCTCCCGTTCCGTCCCGTGTATGACGACGTCACCATCTGTGGCTATGGCCGCTATCGCATAAGTCACGACTTCATTGCGATCCGGCATGATCGTAAATTTAGTCCCGCCCAACTTTTTTACGCCGTGGATAGTGATAGTTCTCCCTTGTCTCTCAATCACGGCCCCCATATGTTTAAGTAAAAGAATTAAGTTGTCAATCTCTGGTTCAGCCGCAGCATTTTCAATCACAGTTGTGCCGGTGGCTAAAACCGCTGCCAGTATGACTGTTTCTGTTCCAGTATGAGAATTCTTGGGGAATTTGATGGTGGCCCCATGCAAACCATTGGCTTCACCATAAAAATACCCATCTTTGTAGGAAATTTTGGCTCCCATCTGAATCAAGGCCTGAATATGCCAATCTACAGGGCGTTTTCCCAACCGGCAGCCGCCAGGATTGGGAACAATCGCTTTGCCAAAGCGAGCGAGCATTGGCCCCATCACCATCGTGGCTGTCCGGTACAGTCCCCCCAATTCAAGCGGCACTTTGTATTTGTGAATATTTTTGGCTGAAATAGTCAGTGTATGATCGATGCGTTTGACTTCGACACCCAATGGCTCGACGATTTTGGCTGTCCCTAGAACAGACGAGATGAGAGGAATATTTGCTACAGTCAAAGTTTCGTTAGTTAGTAAACCGGCAACTACGGCTTTCATGGCCACGTTTTTGGCTCCTCCTACTGTCACCGTGCCTTTTAAGGGTCTACCACCTGTTATAACAAATTTTTCCATATACTTTTTTTCCTCCTCTTAAGATAAGAGGAGGTTGGGAGGAGTTATGATTTATTTCGTAACTCACCCTATCCCTCTCTTAACCTAAGAGAGGGAATTATCACTTAAACTCCCCTAACAACACTATCTCCGGCTCAATATTCACCTGAAATTTCTCGAGCACTCTTTTCTTGGCTTCGTCTATCAAACCTTTGACCTGACTTGCAGTAGCTCCCCCTAAGTTTAAAATAAAATTGGCATGTTTGTCACTAAATTTTGCCTGACCAATTTGAAAATTCTTTAAACCCACCTGGTCAACCAAAAAACCCGCCGAGGTTGTATTATTGGGAGTAGCCAGGCGGAGTGCATCAGAAAGAGGAATGTTGCGAAATGTGCATCCGGCTGTAGAGACTCCCATGGGTTGGGTCGCTTTCCGATATTCCATAGAAGATTGAGCAGTTTCCCACAAACTTTTTTTATCAGCCACGGTTAATAAAAAAATCACCGATAAAACAGTTTCGTGTGTTTTTTGTAAAATACTTTGGTCATAAGCAAAATCAAAATATTTTTTGTCGACAATTTTCATGTTGCCTTCCCGATCCAGTACTTTCGCCGTCGAAACCACATCTCCGACGTATGTTGGCGGCTTGGTCCATTTGGAATTCATGTACAAAGCTCCTCCCACTGTTCCCGGAAGCCCTAGATGCCGTTCTAACCCGCTGAGTCCTTCATCACAAGTGAACCTCACCAGCTGATTCATCAAAACTCCGGCATCGACCTCAACCAATGCTTGTGAAACGTTCATCTTACCTTTGGCTACTTTGCCAATTCGCTTTACCACTGCAATATTTCGCGATTCATTACGCACTACCAACCCCTTTATTCCCCGATCGGAAATAACGACGTTTGATCCGCCACCCAAAATCAGAAAGCGGATTTTTGCTGTTTTGGCAGTAGAAACAGCTTTTAATACTTCCGAAGTAGTACTAGCTACATAGAAATACTCAGCTGGTCCACCAATTTTAAGCGTAGTATAGCGCGCCAGAGGTTCATTCGTCTTTACTTTATCACCCAACTTATCCTTAAACAACTCAAAAATTTCCATATTCAAATGATTCGTAAAATATCCGGTACCCAAGTAAAAATATTACCTGCTCCCATAGTTAAAATGAGGTCGTTGGGGCGACTATTTTGCTTTAAATATTGTAGCACATCTGCCTTCCCCGGAGTAAAAACTGTCGAGGGTTTTTGCTTTTGTGTGACATTAAATAAAGTGCGACCAGAAATCCCGAGGATTGGTTTTTCCCGAGCCGAAGCATAAATTTCAGTCAACAAGACGACATCTGCCGCACCAAAACTAGCTGCAAATTCTTTTAAAAGTGCTTGGGTACGAGAATAGGTGTGTGGTTGAAAAATAGCAATAATTCTGCGTTTGGGAAACCAAACCCTGGCTCCAGCCAAAGTCGCGCTAATCTCTGCCGGATGGTGGGCATAGTCATCATATAGCAGTTTGCCCCCTTTTTCGGAAATCTTTTCAAACCGGCGTTTGGTGCCTACGAAACTCGCAAGTCCGCCCCGTATTTGCTCAATAGTTAATCCCAATGTTAAGAGAACGGCAATTGCCGCTACTGCATTGAGCGCATTGTGTTCTCCTGGAACACTGAGAGCAAAAGATTCATTTTGCCCATTTATTTTTACTTGAAAATTGGTTCTGCCTCCAGTGAAGTTTACCCTAATTAATTGAAAGTCCGCTGTGGCCGTTTTTCCAAAGGTAATTTTTTTTGCTTCAATTCTCCGAAGAAGCGAAGTGCTTGCGGCATCATCAACATTTATTACCACAAATCCGCCCGGCCTGATCTGTTTTGTAAAATCGGCAAACGCCTCCTTTACCGCTTCCAAATCGGCATATACATCAGGATGATCAAAATCTATATTGGTTATTACTAAAACACTGGGTCTTTGCCATAAAAATCGCGGGGTTTGATCAGTAGTTGGATCGGTCACATATTCATCGGCTTCTGCCACAAAATAGTCGCCACTACCCGCGTGCGCCGGTGTCTGAAGCGAAGTAATACTACCACAGCCTATGGCAAAAGACGGATCATGTCCGGCTTGGATTAATACATGGGCGATCATGGCAGACGTGGTCGTTTTGCCATGCGAACCAGCCACCGAAATTCCCTTTTTGCCCTGCATAAATAAACCCAGGGCCTTCCCATGTGGTAAAACTGATATCCCTTTTTTGATTGCGGTTTGGACTTCAATATTATTGACTCCCTGATGGGCCCCGGTATAAACTACTAAATCAATATCATCTGTGATATGCTCCGGAGAAAAATTTTTGACATGCGCAATTTTAAATCGATGAAGTGTGGCATCTGTCGGAAATTCTTCTTGAACATCAGATCCCCTGACCTCTTTTCCCATTTCTTTGGCCACTATTGCAAGCGCTGTCATCGCCACACCCTTAATCCCCACAAAATAAATCTTTTTTATTTGTTTTAATTCTTGATTCATATAGTTTAGCTTGTCATTCCCGCGAAAGCGGGAATCCATAAGTTTTATTTGTATAGATTATCCGGTCAAGCCGGATAATGACAATGTGTATAAATCCTAATTCGTAATTCCAATTATACCCAACATCTCTCCAAATGTTTCTTTCGTGTCTTTCCGAAATGAAATGAATAAATCGTTTTGACAACTCGTGCAAGTAAGTGGAGCATCTATGTGCTCTAATTTAACTCCGCTTTCGAGAAGTTGTGTTTTGTTTGCCTGGCCAATATCCAAAAACCATTTACCTTCATTTTGAAAAGCTATTTTTGGGTCTCTGAATTTTTCAAGGAATAATTTTGCCCGCTCCGCAGTCACCTCATAGCAACACCCGCCAATATGTGGACCAATCGCCACATACACGTTTTGCGGATCTGATCCAAGCTCTTCAAGTTTTTCGATAAGATTTCCGGTGATATTTCCCAATGTGCCTTGCCAACCAGCATGAGCTACAGCAACAATTTTTTTAATAGAATCATAGAAAAATAATGGTACACAATCTGCTGTCTTGACACCCAAAAAAAGTTGGTGATTTACAGTTATCAAACCATCAGTATTTTCAACCAATTTTCCTATGTTTGCTTCATCGACCAACCGAACTATCACCCCATGTTTTTGTTCCATGCCGACAAATTGACTCAAGGGAATTTGGTAAAGATTTAATAGCGTTTGCGCATTTTCAATCGGCAATCGCCCGACATTTAAGTCTCCCAAAGTGCGATCGGACACAACGCACACCAGTTCGGGAAATAACGAAAATAGCGAAAAGGAAATAGTATGGTTGAGATTTTTAATTAGCATAACAAATAACGAATAATGAATAACGAAATAATGAAACGATAAATCCCGAGGTGTGAAGCTACCCCACACCCGGTGTGGGTTTGTATCTACACATCGGGACTCACATTCTTTTTTAAAGCTTTTCTTATCGCCTCGTGTTCACTCCAAGGATATTCAACTGTTCCCCGGCACAAACTTTTTTCATGGGCTTTACCGGTAAATATCAATACGTCATTTTTCCGAGCCAGCTTTTGTATTGCAAAATCAATGGCTGTTTGCCGATCGTTAATCCTAAAAAACACCTTATTTTTTGAGACTAAAGCTTTTTCAAAGTCACCAACCGTCAGTTCCCTCGCTCCTTGCAAGATGCAACCTTGAGCAATCTCATCCATGATCTGATCCACATGTTCAGTTCTATAATCTTCTTCGGTTAATACACTAACATCTGCAAATAACGCACTTTTTTCACCCATGATCGGCCGCTTCGAACGGTCGCGAAGTCCGGCAGAACCAAAAACATGAATCAGTTTTCCCCTCACCATTGGCTTCACTGTCGAAAGTACTTTTTCAATACCGTTTGGCGTATGTGCAAAATCAATGATTACTTCAAAATTATTGTCAGTTGGTAAATATTCAAATCTGCCCTTCACGCCTTTAAATGTTTTTAGGGCCTTTTTTATTTCGGCATCTTTGATTCCCAACTGTTGACACGCTGCAATTGCGGCTAAACAATTATAAAGGTTGTATTCCCCCGGCAGGGGAGATGTAAAAGTAAATGTTTCAGGCATTACATCTGATTTATTCTTAATTCCATAGGTAATTGTCTTTTGGTTTTTCGATACATCGATATATCGAAAAGATTCATCGTCACGATTTACTATCGCACACCGAGCTCGTTTTAAGAGTTTTACTTTTGTCGAAACATAGTTTTCATAAGTTTTATGATAATCCAAATGTTCGTGGGTGATATTGGTTAGTACTCCGATTTCAAAATCAATCCCATCAACTCGATGTTGATCAAGTGCGTGTGAAGTGACTTCAAGTACCATATACTCTTCCCCCGCTTTAAAAGACTCCTGCAAAAATTTTTGTACTTGCCACTCATTCGGACTGGTGACATGAAATCCAGTGTCGTACTGTTTACCTGCGATTTCAGCAAATACCGAAGACACCATTGAAGCTTTTTTGTGAGCCGAAGTTAAAATGTGATGAATTAAATGAGTGGTCGTGGTTTTTCCGTCAGTTCCCGTGATTCCAATAACTTTGAGTTTTTTTCCTGGAAAACCATAATAAACTGCGGCAAATATAGCCGATACGCCATGGTAGATATTTTTATATCTTTGCCACATGAGGTAGATTTACTATTATATCATGAGAGCTTTAATCCGCCCACGGAATTACCCGAGTAACGGTTCACACTTCCGCTATTATTTTGTCATTGCGAGCGTAGCGAAGCAATCTCATGAGATCGCCACAGGGCCATTGACCCTTCGCGATGACGATTTTCTATCGGAAATCTGAACAATTACTTCCCCGACCATCAGGTCGTGGGAACTTCAATCTTTGGGTGAAATACTGTAATACGCAAATAGGTCCTTAGCTATGTCAAAAAACAACGGGGCTGCCGTCTCTGATCCCCAGGGACTTGAAGTGGGTTCTTGAAGTAAAACCAACATCACAAATTTGGGATCATCAGCCGGAGCGTATCCTACAAATGAAGCAATCGTCTTTTTATCATCATAATGGCCGGACACAGCAATTTGGGCAGTACCAGTTTTGCCGGCGATCCGGTAACCTTTGGGTTTAGCCCACTTAGCTTCGCCGTTATCCACAGCTGCAATGAGCATTTCAGTGATGATCTGGGCCGTAGCCGGCTTAATCACTTCGGATAGAAGTCTGGGCTTATTTTCGATGACTTTGCCGTTGACGTCGATGATTTTTTTGACCACCAAAGGCTGCATCAATTTCCCTTGGTTGGATAGGACTCCAACTGCGCGTAACATTTGGATGGGTGTGACTGCAATACCCTGACCAAAAGAGGCGGTCGCCAAGTCTATCTCTTTCCAATCATCTGCTGATCGCAAACCTGGTGCTGCCTCTTCCTCAAGATCGATGCCACTTTTTTGACCAAAACCAAATTTATTCAGATAATCCAACATTTTGTCTTTACCTAGTTTCTGCCCTACAAATACCATTCCCGGATTTGAGGATTTTTCCAACACCTGGGTCATCGTCAAATCTCCGTGGTATTCACTATTCCATGTCCGAATCAAATATTCTCCAACTGGCACCGGCCCAGTCTCGTTGTACTTAGTCTCAGGCTTAACCACCTTTTCGTTTAAAGCTGCAGCCATCACCAAAGCTTTAAAAGTCGATCCCGGCTCATAAGTATTGGCTACCAGTGGGTTGGGGAAAGACTGCGGACTGGCTTTATTGAATTCGGCGGGAGCGTATTTCGGCAATGCCGCGGTCCCCAAAATCCCTCCGGTTTTGGGATCCATGACCGCCACCATGGCCGCTTTGGCCCCGTATTTTTGTAAACCCGCCTGTAATCTATTTTCTAAAATCAACTGAACCGAACGGTCAAGATACAATTCCAGGTCCTGGCCATTTTCCGCCGGAATCCGTTTTTCCGTACCTAATAATAGCGGTAATCCTTGAGCGTCTTTTTCCTGGAGTAATGATCCGGGTTTGCCTTTGAGGGCCCGGTCATAAAAACCTTCCAATCCAAAATAACCTTTATCTTGACCATTGGTGTCACTACCCACAAATCCCATAAGTTGTGCGGCCATGGAACCTTCAGGATAAAACCGCACCGCTTCTTTCTCAAACCCCAAGCCTGGTAAAGACATACTTTTTAGTTCTTGTGCCTTTCCTTCATCTACCCGATGTGCGATCGACACCCACACAATATTTGCTTGTGCTAGTTTTTGGATCAGGTCTTCTTTACTTAACTTTAGTGTTTCAGTTACTTTATTTACAAATATATTGCGGTCACTGATTTGTTTCGGTTCACCGTACACTAAATAAGCTGTCTTGTTGGTTACCATCGGACTACCATCACTTGCAAGTATTTTCCCTCGGGCTGGGGGCAAGTTCAAGCTAAAAAAATATTGATCGCGGGCGGCCTCAACCAATCGTTCACTAACTATCACCTGCCAATAAAACAGTTTAGCTGCTACGAGCAAAAATCCACCCAAGAACATCAGCAAAACCAGGGTCTGCCGTTTCATAATCTGAAGATCGAATTCACTGTAAATTAAGCGCTACCGGCAAGTCGCGGGTCAAAAAAATAGGATTGACAGGGGTCACAAATCCCAACTGTTTGGCCTTATCGGCAATCGCCATTAGTGCCGAGGCCGAAGCAATTTTTTCGGCATACAGTTGATTTTCCTCATTGACAGTTTGGATTTCCTGCTCGATACGGGTGATATCGTGACCGCTGGTTGCAAGTCGGTTAGACACGATGACTTGGATAAGTAACAACACTACCACGACACTTCCAGCGAGCCACATCCAACGACTACGCGGTGTTGTTTGGGTTTTAAAATAGCGTTTTCGCGTCCTGTTCATACTTCAATTTTTTGGCAATCCGCAGTTTGGCACTCCTTGCAGCCGGGTTGCTTTTTATCTCTACTCTATTAGCTACAATCGGCTGTTTAGTCACCGATTCGGCTTCACCCAACCTCAATTTATTTAAAAAAAACTGTTTGACTATCCGATCCTCCAAAGAATGAAAACTTATGACCACACATCTGCCACCGGATCGCAGTACTATCCAAGCACATTCTAATCCTTGGCGTAAATTTTCAAGTTCCCTATTTACGGCTATCCTCAAAGCTTGAAACACCCGTGTCGCCGGATGAATTTTTTGTTGCACGTGCGCTTGATGATATACTCCTACGACTATCTCGACTAGTTCATCCGTAGTTTCAATTCTTTTTATGGCACGGGCGCGAAAAATAGCATCAGCAATTGGGCCAGCCAAGTTTTCCTCACCCAGTCTTCGAAAAATTTCATACAACTCGTTTCTTGAATAATTATTGATGATTTTTGCAGCAGTCACTTCATTTGTGAGTGACATCCGCATATCCAGTGCTTCGCTTTTTAAAAAACTAAAGCCTCTTGGTCCCCAAATCTGTTGTGTTGACATCCCTAAATCAAAAAGTACTCCCGAGATCTTTCCAATCCTTTCTTTGTCTACTAGGGACAATAAATTCGCAAAATTTCCTTCCTTTATCACCACTCTCTCTTCTTTTAACTCTTGATCAAACTTAAGTTTCAATTCGGTTATCGCGTCCTGGTCTTGATCTAAAGCTATGACTTTACCACCGCTTTCCAAAATCGCCTTAGTATGTCCGCCTCTGCCGGCCGTGGCATCTACAAACCAACCTCCCGGCTCCACTTCCAATCCACTTAACACTTCATTCAAGAGCACCGGTATGTGCCGCACCCGACTCTTGTCTGGTATCATGTTGATTGTCATCAGTTGTTTCCACCTCCTGGGCTTGCTTCAATATCTGAGCCAGCCGTTCCCGCATCTTTTCCCCATCCAAAATAAAACTCAAGAAACTCACCTCCTCCAGAAGCTGTTTCTATCTGTAAGGACGAAAATACAGCTTCTTAAGTCCGTCGCTAAAGCACTCTTTGTGGCGTGCACTCCTGTCCGCCTTTGGCGGAAATAGTATTAAATAGCCACAAAGTGAGCTTAGGCGGACCCCACAAGCAAATCAGGGCAGGCCGTTATGGCCAAAGATTTGCTCGTGTTTATAACCTTTGTGAGAATGATTCCCACTCGCCTTTTTGCCAAATTTCAAAATGATCTCCTACCCCCAAAATGATCACCTCTTCACCCACTTTCCCGTCCAACTTTGCCCAATTCAAATGTGTTTCAGGCAATACCACTCTGCCTTGCGCATCAAGCTCTACTACAACTGCCGATGTGAATAGTTTTCGCCGCAAATTTCTGCCTGCTTCTTCATATGCCGGAAGAGCCAATGGTTGTTTGACCATTTCTTTCCACCGAGCCAAGTCGTAGCCGACGATGCATGATTCAAAACCTCGTGTCAATATGACTTCAAATTCATCTATTTCAATTCGGATCCGTTTTGGTAAAGCCAATCGATTGCGTTCAGTCAAGCTGTGTCGATACTCTCCCAAATACTGTCCTAATTTGGTCACTTTCACCATGTTTCACCATCTTACACCATATTGACCACTTTTCACAACCATGTCAAGGGGTTTTCACCACAAGTGAAACACTAGGGGTAGAGGCAAGATGAAATTTAAAGCTAAATATGATACCATCCACAACCTATGGCACTAGCAAGATCAGGCATATTAATTGGACACAACTCAACTCAAGAGAACTTGGGCATCCAGGTTGCAACAGCTTTTAGACAAAACGGAGTCAGAGTATTTGATAGCTTCACAAATCAGACTGAAGCAGCATATTTGATAGGCCGACATGTATTTGACCGTAAACATACTATCCGAGCTGTGGTACTTTTAGATCCAAACATCATCAAACCAGAACAGGATAGAGGTATGCTGTTACACTTAATAAGACGTGAACATCGTATTCCGATAGTTACTTGGCCTGTTTTTCCCAATGCTCCGGAATGGATTGATCGTCAATATCCCACTTTAGAGGAAGCAATTACCTTGCTCATTAATCAACCTCAGCATCGAGAGCGCAGATAGGTTAAAATAATTTTTTTATTCTTCTCCCAACGGATATTCTTTGCTAAATTGGCTGGCGCCGGTGGCGCTATTGAATCTTAGCACCAGTTTGACTGATTTGACGCCTTGGTCATAAGTACAGGTGTTACGCGAACAGGTCCCCAAAAGGATATCGCGGGTGATTTCGGTATTACCTTTGAGGTCTATTTTCCCCAAAGCGCCCTTTGGCAAGCCCTCACCCGTCAAATAACTCAACTCGTATTCAATCGAGTCTGTGCCTTCGGGAATATTGGTGACACTCAATGTCACAGAATTAGCTCCAGCTTTGGCTATCAAATCCACTTTTACAGATGCGTCAACTTGTGGCAATTCTGTCTTTTTCTCTTCCTCTGGAGCTGGCGGAGGCGGAGCTTTGGTGAGGTTCTTGATGACTACAAATCCACCAACCAATACGAGAAGTAAAATCCCCAATGATACAAACAGGGCAGTTTTATTTTTCATAGGAATTAATAATATAGTGCGAGCATGGTGAAATTTTCGCTGAACTCACTGAGCGGGGCCGATGATTTGAATGACAACTAGAGTCATATCCCCGCGAATTGAGACTCGAGAAAATTTTACCTGCGAGCACTCCCAAAAAAATTTTACGCTAATTTGTGTTGAAAATATTCCCCTAGTTTACCTATATTTATTCTCTCCTGTTTTGTCGTGTCCCGATCCCGCACCGTCACTGTATCATCTGTCAGTGTATCATAATCAATAGTCACACACCACGGGGTCCCCACTTCGTCTTGAGCCAAGTATCTTTTCCCGATATTGCCGCGATCATCCCAAGCAGTGACGATATCTAAAGACCTTAGTTGTTCAAAGATACTTCTGGCTTTGGTCACTAACTCAGTTTTATTGGCCACCAGCGGAAACACCGCGACTTTGTATGGAGCTAGTTTTGGGTGCAATTTGAGAACCACTCTTTTTCCATCTTCAAAATAAGCATCAAGCAAGAAAAATAGGGTCGCGCGGTCAGCTCCGGCTGAAGTTTCAATCACCCATGGTGTGAAACGCGTTTTGGTCGCTTCATCAAAGTAAGACAGGTCTTTGCCGGAAAATTTACTGTGTTGTGACAGATCCCAATCCCCGCGGTGATGGATACCTTCAAACTCATTCCAACCAAACGGCGCGTTGTATTCTATATCCGTTGCCGCCTGTGCATAATGAGCGCGTTCCTGAGGCGCGTGGTCGCGGAAACGCATGTTTTGTTTATTCAGCCCCAATGATACATACCAATTCCATCTTTGTTCTTTCCAATAAGAAAACCATTTTTGTCCTTCTGGCTCATCCGGTTTGATGTAATACTGCAACTCCATCTGCTCAAATTCACGCATCCGATAAATGAAATTTCCCGGCGTGATTTCGTTACGAAAGGCTTTTCCGATTTGAGCCACCCCAAATGGGATCTTAAGGCGGGTAGAGCTCAAGACATTTTGGAAATTGACGTGTACTCCTTGGGTGATTTCGCCTCTTAAGTAAGTTTTGCGTTTGGCTCCCTCGACTACGCCAACATAAGTCTCAACCAAGATATTGAAGTTTTTCGCCTCGGTAAATTCACCACCGCACTCCGAACATTCTTTGCCTACCTTGTCAGCCCGAAAGCGTAGATGGCAATTTTTACATTCTACTAGCGGATCAGTGAAGTGGTCGACGTGTCCGGAGGCCTTCCAGACATCCGGATTCATGATGATGGCTGCATCCAACCCGACCACGTTGTCACGCTGTCGGACCATAAATTTCCACCACTGATTTTTGATATTGTATTTGAGTTCTGTCCCCAACGGCCCATAATCGTAAAATCCCCCAATTCCGCCATAAATTTCACTTCCGGGATAAATAAATCCCCGGCGCTTAGCCAAACTCGTGATCTTTTCCATCAAATCTGCCATAGTTTGTTGAACTTTTGAAGTGTTTTTTTTATTTTTTTGCTTCTAACCCTTGAAGTGTTTTGCGTAAAATTGTCTTGCTAAAGCGGAGTCCGCAATATTTAATCAGGCGCGCTCTTTCGCGCCTGGCGGACGAAGCGTAAGCTAGAAACTTCGCAAAACCTTCACGGGTTTGTCTTCTCTTTGGTTTCTTTCTCTGGACAAGCAGAGAAAGAAACAATTCCTTGCTTAGACAAGCAAGAAAATAATAATGTGCCAAATACAACAAAGTCCCTCTCTACTATTTGTAGAAAGGGACGATTCTTTAAAAACCGTGGTTCCACCCTTATTGTCCAATATCACATTGGACCACTTTTAATTTGTTTTTGCTCCCTTGATGCCCTTCAAGATCAACGCCTGAATTTATTATAAACCTTGCTCGACTTTTGTCAATAGATTTGGACTTTTGAGCGCGGCTTCCAAAACCGATTCAATTGTGTGGTCCAACCTGGCTTCATCCAATTTTTGGGCGTTGTCGATATAACCCAATTCCGCCAAAAGAAATTGTTTAAATTCCAATAGCGCCTGTTTTGCCTGGTTGCGCCTGGTTTCCGGCTGATTCAAAAGTTGTAAAAAGTAGGTCAAGTGTTCAAACACCAAACGTGCCTCTTGATTTTCTGGAAGCAAGCGCTCAACCAACTCCAAAGCTACACACACATAACTCACCCGAATCAATTTTTGCCGGATCAGGCTAAATGAACTAATTGGGTTGACTTCAGATACCGTGTCAAACGTCCGACCACGGTGTATCACAAATGAGGCAAGTGTAAATAGTTCTAAATGTGCGGCTCGTCGGGAATGGATGCGTCGTATTCCCTTGGCAATAACCACTTTTTTGCCTGTGTGTTTAGTAAATATGGTGACCAGTTTATCTGCCTCGCCGATATTTTTGCGGCCCAGGACGATGCCAAGAGCTTTGTAAACCTTCATCACAGTGATAATAACACCACTTTGTCGGCACTCAAATTGAATTGCTCTTTGGTCTTGCCATTGACTGAGATCGTGTAGCTATGCCCCTCGGTACCCGGTTGTTTCTGGAGCAAGACGTGTAATTTGTCTTTGCCTTTTTTAAAAGGTAATTTGTATTTGAGTGATAGTTCTGCCGAACCCAACGGCCGCACTGTCAGGAAACCATTAAATACCGTTTTTCCCAAATCCTCGACAACCCGAAGCGCTTCTGCTTCTCCGGTTTTGGGTGACTGGCTGCCTTTATCTTCAACTAGTGTTGCACTTTTGGGAACGTATATCCGGACCCAATTACGTAAAATTCCGTTGAGACACAAACCGCCGGATTCCAAATTGCAGTCTGAAGGTGGTGCCGGATTTTTGTAACTGAGTGTCAACGTTTTGGTGATAGTCTCGTCTGATTCTACCGTATAATCAATTTTTACTTCTTGCTGCACAAACAAATTGGATTTGGCACCAGCAAAATTGGTATCGTTGATATGTAGATAGTCCCAATCCTGACCGTCTTTATAGCCTAATATGCTTACTCCGTCGGCGATCCGACCACCCATATTGAGAGACTCCACTCCTTTTTGCGTTTTTTCATCCAGCATATAGGCTAAAATGTGTTTTTCAGAGATTTCGTTCAAACTCATCTGAAATAACCTACCCCAGTATTGTGAAGGCGATACCCCCAAAGCTTTTTTCATGACTTCATACATCAAAGAGCCGATGATGTCCTTTCTGGTTTCGCGGACGTAAGCTACCGGTCGTGTAGAATAATCTTCCAGTTCATAAATCACTTTTGGACAATCACAACGTTTATCGGTTTCGGCACTAAACTCCCGACCAGCGATATTAAACGATCCCAAGATTTTCATGGACTCAACCAGTACGTGTGTGTCCAAAGAGAAAATTCCATCAAAATCAAACTTGCCCGGATACAAATCTATGAACTGCTTCATCGATATCGCAAAATCTGGTGATAAATTGCTATCCCGAATATTGAAATAAAAGACTCCCTTGTGATATGTGAGGATGTCTTCCGGCGCCTCTTTTTTGACTTTGATTTGATCATCAAGTTCGTAAATGTCATTGGAAGACTCGACCAAAAATTTTCCGTGTTCGACCCGAAAAATGGCATAAGCCGTGATAAAACCGCCAGTGGGTCGTAATTCTTTGTCGTTTTGAAAAATAAATAGATACTTTTTGGCTGTCGGTTCCCCCAGCAAACTGGGTAAGACTTCTAGTAACGGCCTGGCATTCAAAAACAGAGTGGTCGTTTCCGAAAGTAAATTTTTGCCGGAAATCAATTTTGCTCGGACTTGCTTTTTACCCACATACTCCGGGTAACGGTTTGGATCAATTGCTGCGACTTCGGTATTTAACTTTTCGATCTTGTCTCCGATTTCGGCAATTTTCGGCGTCATTTTATCCATAGTCTTGACAGCCAGTTGAATCCGCTCGTCCGCCGATCCACCAGTAAATGTCCCTTTTCCTTTAAGACCCAACAAATCCGCGTAGGGTTCAAGGGTCGTTATAGAAATCTCAAATGCATCCAAACCATACCCGGCGGCATTAAGGGCGTGTTTGGCATCCTGGTGATAACGATTGACCCAAGGTAAATACCGAAGCAGATAAATTTGATCTAAGGTTTTTTGCGTCGCGGTCAGTTTAGCACGCACCTCTGGCAATTTGGTTTTCATTTCCTCCAAATTTTGGTTTTTGGCGGATTGAGCTAAATCTTTACCTGCCGTAAGTAACTCTGTTGCTCGGGCATAAGTAGCCTTTGCCGGCAAAATGGCGGTGAATGTCACCACTAATCCCAATACTAAAATCACTCCCAAGCTGACCCACAACCATTTTAGAGATCTAGGTTTGGTCTTCTTTGGGATACTCGGCAACGGATCAATCTTGGCAAAACCACTGGTTCCATCTGTTTTTGTATCTGGTGGTTGGCTGATTTTTGGCGCTACCGCAGTTTTCCCCTCAAGTTCGGAGGTGGAATCGGTTTTAAGCAAATTTTTCATGTGTCAATCTCCATAAAAATAATCATACATCACTTTAGTCCCTAGCTCAAACCGCACCTTTACCCGTCACCATCACAATCGGGCTTTTTAGTAGTATCACCAAGTCGTGACTAATGGATTTGCGTTTGACGTATTCCGCATCAATTTTGATACGTTTGTCAAAATTGACTTCGCTTCGCCCTGACACCTGCCATTCACCGGTAATACCAGGTTTGGCGGAAAGTACGACATTGACAAGTTCTTTGGTATGCGGATACTTTTTTTGCTGATTCACGAGTTCATCCGCATAATACGGCCGCGGCCCAACCAAACTCATTTCTCCCTTAAGCACATTCACCAATTGTGGCATTTCATCCAAAGAGTGTTTACGGATGAATTTACCTACCCGAGTCACTCGCGGATCTATATAAAGCTTGTAACTATTTTTTTTATACTGTTCATAAAGTTTTTTGAGTTTGGGGTCACTCCGCAGCATTTCGTGGGCATTTACGATCATGGAACGAAATTTGTACAGTTTAAATAGTTTCCCTCCCTGACCGACTCGCTCCGGAGTATCAGCTAGCAGCGGTCCAGGCGAATCCAGTTTGATCGCGATAGCGGTAGCCAAAGCTATGGGTAAAAATACGATCCCAATGAACACTGTCCCCACAATATCAATCAACCGCTTGATGAAGTAATGCATAGGCAAATTATTATGTCAGATGTTCGTTGGCGGTTCCGTTCAAACTTTCGACTAATTTTTTGATTTTGGGTACCGAATCCTTGCGACAAACTAACACTACATCGGAAGTATTGATCACAAAATAACCGTCAAGATCGATCGTCACCACCATCTGATCGGTATAGTTGTAGATGAGCGAATCTTGGGTATTGTTTAGTAGCACTTTGCCTTGGGTGACGTTTTTGTCTTCTGCTTCTTGCAGCGCTTCTTTGAGCGCTTCCCAAGCTCCGATATCACTCCAACCGATGTTTTCGGAGATGACGAGTCCTTGTGAAGGGTTAAGTTTCTCAAGAATGGCATTGTCGAAACTGATTTTTTCCAACGTGGGATAAACTTCGTTTAAAACGTCGTTAAATTTGCCGGTTTTCCAGGCTGCGGCGATCCGCGACAACCCTTGATACAAGTTGGGAACAAAGCGTTCGTATTGTTTCCACAAAAATTGTGGCGTAGTCACAAAATAGCCCAAGTTCCAGGCATGATGACCACTGGCAAAATACTGCCCCGCGGTGGCAACGTCCGGTTTATAACGCAAATTTATGAAAGCGCAAAACGGCAAATCGTTTTGGCGGATGACTTCTTTACCGTATTCGATCCAGCCCAAGTTTTCGCTGGCAAACCGCGGTTTCTGGGCCACAAAAATGATCCGCTCGGGATCTTGAGAGATGATC
This sequence comes from Candidatus Gottesmanbacteria bacterium GW2011_GWC1_43_10, assembly GCA_000995415.1. Classification (GTDB taxonomy): domain Bacteria; phylum Patescibacteriota; class Microgenomatia; order UBA10105; family UBA10105; genus UBA10105. Next base: position 36,566 of record LCEX01000003.1, on the reverse strand, counting down.
TGCCCGGCGGTGAGGAGAATTTTCCGAAACAAGGCTTCTTTTTTGACCAAATGATCACTCCACAAAATCACCATCGGTTCGGTAGGTGTCTCTTTGGCCAACAAGGCGGTCACCAAACCTACCGCCGGTCCCACATCCCGCATTTGCGGCTCGCCGATAACTTGATTGGGGGGAATTGACGTCAGTTGATTTTGTACCATAGGGACATAAGCGGCATTTGTCGAAACATAAATGTCAGACCAAGCAAAGTCGGATTGCAATCGCTCGGCAGCCAACTGGAGAGTGGATTTGTTTCCCACGATCTTTTCAAATTGCTTGGGATATTTTTTGCGTGACAGCGGCCAAAGTCTAGTTCCTACTCCTCCGGCGAAGATGACTGCTTTCATAGTTTTTGAGCTAGTTTATACTGCTTCCATGTGTGACTCACGTATTTTGCAAATTGCTGCTTAAATTTCATTTTACTAAATTTTAGAGCTTGTTTCCGACATAAAACTGGATTGTATACGCGGTTACCCAATTTTTCTAGTACCGAAATGAGTGCTGTCACAGTTTGCGGATAAAAAAATTCACCCGTTTTACCGGCTATGACTGTCTCCATTGTCCCACCCCCTCGATAAGCAATCACCGGTTTGCCGCAAGCTTGAGCTTCAATGGCGCTAATACCTAAGTCTTCCTCCTGCGGTGAAATTAAAGCTCGACAACCTTGATAATACGCAATTAACTCCTGATCAGTCAAGTTGCCCAAAAATTCGACTGTGGATCCAGCTAGTTTTTTGAGTTTCCTTTCTTCAAGTCCAGTGCCGACGATTTTAAGAGGCAATCCCAAACGATTACAGGCTTCAATTGCGATATCAATACGTTTGTAATCCACCAATCTAGAAACTACTAGAAAATAACTGCTTTCCAATTTATCTGCAGACTTTGTCCGCCGACTGGCGGATTGAACTTTGTCCGCCAAAGGCGGATCTGGGCCAAAGGCCCATCGGCCGTTGGTTGAGGCCTTTGGCCGAAACTTCTCTGTGTCTACCGGTGGATAAATGACTTGCGCTTGGCGTTTATAATATTTAGAAATTCGTTTTGCCACGGTTTCAGATATGGCGATATATTTATCCGGTCGGGCGCTGACTCGCATATCCCAAACTCGCAAAAACCACACCACCGGCCAGGAGAGAAAAGCCAACAGCTTGTGTTTAAAGTATTGACTGTAATGGCTCCACAAATAACGGGTAGGAGTCAAGCAGTAACAAATAGATAGAGTTCTCGGTCCGGTGATCACGCTTTTGGCTTCGGCTGAAGTGATCACAATCACGATATCAAACTCTTGTAAATCTAAACTACTAAAAGCTAAAAATGGTACTCCCGGATAGAGTTCATGGTAAGTTTTGGCCAGGGGTAAAGCTTGCATAAATGAGCTCCGGACTTGGAAATCGCGGGCCCAACCGGCCCGATCACTATCGTAAACTGCTGTAAAAAGAGGGGCATCGGGAAAAAGTTCGTGCAGGGCTACCAGGATTCTCTCGGCTCCGCCAATTTTATTTACGTGATCGTAAACTAAGGCTATCTTCATAAATATTCAATGTGGCAGCAGCCATTTTTTTCCAAGAATAAAGTTTACTTTGAACATGTCCTTGGGAAATTAACTTTTGCCGCCAAGTCTTATTTTTTAAGATTTGTGTAAGTGTTTTGACTAACTGTCCGGTATCGTAAGGATCAAAATATGCAGCCGCCTCCCCATAAATTTCGGTAAACACCGGCAATCTAGAAGCCACCACCGGACAACCGAGAGTCATAGCTTCCAACCCCGGGATCCCAAAACCTTCAGCCAAAGTTGGAAAAACCAACGCCAACGCATGCTTATACCAGTAGATGAGCTCTGCATTAGTCACATCTCCGGCAAAAATTATATCAGATGCATCTGGTGCAACCTGTTTTTCTAACCTTTGATAGAAATAATCACGTTTTCCAATCAAAACTAAATGTAGTTTCGGAAATTCCACTTTTAACAGCGGAAAAGCCGCAAGCAACCGCTCCAGGTTTTTGTGCGGATGGGCATTGCCTACATATAAAAGATAGGGTTCCGGAGCTTTAATTTTGGTTTCGGCAGCAGTTGTTTCCAGTTCGCCCGCTTCATAAATGACCTTCACTTTGTCCGGGGGAAGTTGATACTCTGTAAGCAACTCCTGTTTGACTGTTTGGGAAACGGTGATGATAGTCTGGGCCCGTTTTAAGGCCCGTGTTAATACCAAATTATATCCCAACCGTTTTAAGCCGTAGATAGGCAAAGGTCTGGTTGTAGCTAAACCTGTAGCAAAACGGGAAATTGTCAAATCGTGGATGGTCACTACATATGGCTGCGGGGTAAAAAACGGCACGGCAAAGTAAGGAATATGCAATAAATCCAGATTGTGACTCTTGTAAATACCCGGCATCTCAAGTTGTTCGGCTAAACTATGCCATGAAACGTCAGCTATTTGTGTTTGCCAATTGGAGCGGGAAAAATGGATTTTATGAAATTCTCGGGCGCGCAAAAAAACCACATACTCATTTTTGGTATCAAGTTCCATGAGGTGAGTCACGAGTGCACGGATATAACGGCCCACTCCTGTTTCGTTCCACAACCTTGCATCAATGCCGATTTTCATAAGGTTAACTCAGTAAATTTTTGTTTTAAAGAAATTCCCAAAAATACTAAACCAGTCAACCATTTCGGATATAGATGCAAATAATGTTTGCGATAAAATATGCGCATGACTTCAAACCGGGCTTTCGTCGCTAACCTTTTAGTTTCATTATTAGCAGAAGATAAATGTTCGGAGTACTTCTTAAGTCCACTGGCTGCACCTTTATAATGAATAATTGAAACCGTCGGCACATACATCACTTGATAACCGGCTTGTTTGGCACGAAAACACAAATCCAAGTCATCTCCATACCAAAAATAGTCTTCATCAAACCAGTGTAACTCGTCTCCAATATCTCGTTTAATCATCAAAAATGCGCCTACACATGAGTCTATTTCATGCGTCTCACCCATATTTTGATATCCCAAATGATAACCGTTGAAGAGTTGGCTGCGGGGAAAAAGTTTACTCAAACCTATAAAATGAGTCATAGCCCGCCAGGGAGTCGGAAATCCGCGGTGCGAAGCATCATCGATAGATCCATCCGTAAGCACTACTTTACAAGTAGCAATACCAACCTTGGGATTAACTTGTAAATAATCTGTCATAGTGGTAAGTGTATTTTCGGGAACTTTCGTGTCAGGATTTAGAAATAGCACCATTTCTCCCTGAGACTTTTTGACACCCAAATTGTTGGCTTTGGCAAATCCCAGATTTTTCCGGTTTTCGATAAGATAAATGTCCGGAAAGCGTTTTTTTAACTCTAATTGTGTCCCGTCATTTGAGGCATTATCAACGACAATGATTTCGAACTGTTTTTGGGAAAATTGGCTTTGGTAATGAGTGACCAAAGACGTTAAACAATCCTTAAGCAATTCTTTGGTGTTAAAACTAACAATGATGATAGATAATTTCATATTTTCCCCTCCCCTTATTAAGGGGAGGTTAGGGTGAGGTTTTTCTAAATAACTAGAACAAGAGCCTTGATATATATATCTCGATCATATTTTTTACCCATCAACGAAAATAGAATAATAGCCGAAACCGCCTTGAGTAGTAAAAGTATTCTAAGTAATAATTTTTGCGCAGAAGAACCATGCTTATTGTAATAGTAAATCAATCCGCGGAAAACATTGAGGATCGGATTGGCACGTCCGTGGCTACTTGCCGCTCCCACATGGATAAAATGGGCATCGGGATAAAAATAAATTTTGGCGCCCAATTTTTGCGCCCGGTGGGCAAAGTCAATTTCTTCCATGTACATGAAAATCCCCTCATCAAATTTTCCCACTCGTAGAAACATTTCCTTGCTCATGAGCATACACGCACCCATCACCCAATCTACCTGCTTGATTTGTTGCGGCGAATATCGGGTCAGGTTTAAATAATCGCCTTTCAAAAATAAGGCCACAAAAATGTTTGGTAAAGAGTAAGCTGGCCCACATGAGGTTTGAGGACTGCGATCTGGATTAAACAATTTTCCGCCGATCACCGCCTGCGGCCAAGTTTTTCCGTACTCAGACAATTTTACTATGGCGCGGTCTAAAACGATGATGTCGGAATTGAGGAATAACAGCTGTTTGCCGCGGGCCATTTCTGCTCCTTGATTGTTAGCTCGACCAAATCCCACATTGGTCGTATTTTTAATCAATTTTACCTGGAGATATTTTTGTGTCAGCATTTCGACCGACCCGTCAGTTGAAGCATTATCCACTACAATAACTTCGAAATTCAGATCTGAATCAGTAAGACCTTTGTATACCGAGTTTAAACACCGGTCCAATAATTCACGGGTATTATAAGAAACAATAATGATCGATATATCAGTTTTTTTCATGGGCGACTGCCTCATAGATCCGATCCAAGAAAGTGGCGATACCTTTCCAGCTGTAGTTTTGGCGGACTAACGAATTGGCCTTGACAGCCAAATTCCGATAAAGTTTTTTATCTTGTAAAACTTGGATTGTGGCATCAGCTAGTGCCTCATGACTCACCCGGATCAAAGCTTCTTTGCTGTCAACTGCTCCCAATCCTTCTATCCCTTGTGGAGTCGTCACTACCGGCAACCCTGAGGCCATGGCTTCCAATATTTTGTATCGCGTCCCTCCCGGGCCATAAATTGGCGCGAGTAACATGTCTGATTTTTGGTACGCCTGTCGAATATCTTCAATATTATCTGAAATTTCCACTTGTTTGTCTTTGAGGGCCAAAATTTCGGGCGTCGGGAACCTACCTACGATCCAAAGTTTTGCATCGGGAATTTGCTTTACAATTCTCGGCCAAATCTTGTTCACCAGGATTGAGACCGCTTCGCGATTTTGCAGCCATTTAAAATTGCCGACAAATAAAATCGTAGGGTCGGTATTTAGAGTCTTATTTTGAAATTTAAAAACCATGCTGTCAACCCCGTTGGGAACAATAGAAACATCAAGTGGCGGAATTCGTGACAACATCACTTCTTTGTCCGGCTCCGACATGGCTACTACTCGGGTAGCTTGCTTCCAGTAATATTCCTCCCAATAGCGGATTTTGGCTACGTCGAGTGAAAACAACCAACGCAGCGGTAAAAAACGCATAGTCTCTACAAAGTGTTGGTAAACTAAATATTCGATTGTTTGTTCAACCAGTAAAATGGGAGTCTGGGTAGTAGGAATATGCGGCATGACGTAAAAAGTTTCGGCGTGGATCAAGTCAAACTGCTCTGCTCTAAGTTTCTCTATCACGGCTGATTTGGCTTCAGTCGAATAGTTCCGTACCACCAAAAACGGGTATTTGCCAAATCCTGTTTGGATGATGTTGGTCAGCGTCCAGGGTTTTTCTGGTCGTTTGGCTACGATCACCTGATGACAGTACTGAGCAATATTGGCAATATATTTTTTTTCATCATCGTGTTTTATGAGAGCTACCAAAGTGATTTGATGTTTTTTGGCCAAATTTTTGAGCAAGTTGTAAGAACGGATTTGTCCGCCGGAAAGAAGTGGATAAGGTAGGTAGGGCGTCAGCATCAAGATTTTCATGGACTTATGAACTGGGAAGTAATTTATTCGGCACCAACTGGATGATCACATACATATCAGTGTATTTGATGATTTTGTAGTTATGCAAAATGTCCAACCCCTTTTCGCTCTTTCTGGCGGTTTTGATGAGTTCCTGTGTTAGCTCGTCAAAATTGGTGCTGATGTAAAATTGGGCCCCGCGTCCGATCATCTCTTCGATAGTTCCTTCAACGATCGGCCAACCACGCTTACCAGTTTGATAAAGAAATGCGGTATCACCTCCATAAGGAGCGATCACTTTCACTTGATTATTGGGAACCAACCGCTCAAATTCCTTTCCCGCTTCAACAATCTCCGGATGGTTGATATTGTAGAGATCTTTGATTTGATACCAACCAAACATCAGCATAAAAAATAGCGAGATGAACATCATACCCCGAGCCAACCACCGGTACTGGTTGGGGGCAGTTTTGTCCCAGAGATAGTCGATCCCCAACGCCATAAATATACATAAAATAGGCGTCAAAATCGTCTGGTAATAATCATGCTGGACGTTGCCAGTGGCAAAAACAGCCAGATAAATAAGTAGTCCGAGTAACCAAAAATGGAATAAAAATTTGGGTTTCGCGCCTTGCAACTCCTTACGTACCAAGCCAAAACTCAAAAGCACTACTCCCCACCCTCCCAAAATGAGTTTGGCCAGTCTTTCGGCAAACAACCACCAAAACCAGGAACCCTTAAACCTGATCCCGTTACCGTTAAATAACCACATATAAGCCGGAATGCCTTCCGGATAGCGGGAAATATGCCAACGCCAGGCCAAAAATGGAACAATCGTGAATATGGCAAATAAATACACCCAAGGATTGGCCAATGATTTCCAACCCCACTTGTGCCAGACTAAATACGCCAAAGGTACCGCAAAAAAGATGACGCTAAATTTGACCAGCAATGCCGAAATTGCAAATACCAAAGCCGTGAGCCAAAACCGTTTTTTGCTACTCTCTACCCATTTATCAAAAAAATACACGAGTCCGGTAGTTAAAAACACCTGGAAAGGTTCTGGTAAAATTACGCGCGACCAGTAAAGGTTGTAAGGCAAAACCGCAAATAAACCTGCGGCGATCAAACCCACGCGGTGACTAAAGTATTTCTTACTGATCAAATAAATAAAAATCAAACTGCCCAGCGAGGCAAAAATCGAAGTCAGCCGGCCGGAGTACTCGACATTGTAGCCAGGGAAAAGTCTGTCTACAATCACCGCCAACCCATTGTAGAGCGGAAATTCCACAAAACGGTAGCCTTCAGGATTAGGTCTGCCTGAAGGCACAGAGGACAAATCATCATAGCGCGGATACAATAAATTTACGCCATAACGGACATAATTTCTGGTCACGGCCGAGGTATCAGCCTGGCGCCAACTGTGCCAATCCGCAAGCGGCACATTGATATTATAATAGCGCAATCCCAAAGCCAAAATCAGAATAAGTAGTAAATGGGTTTTATGGCTGAAAATAATCCGGCGTATCAGTTTGCCTAGCTCACGCTTTGCAGCAGCTCCAGTAGGCACCAAGATTTTGGGTTGGGCATACTGGTCTTGCGGTCGGAGTACCTTTACTAACCCCAAAGTGATACCGGTAAAAGCCCAAAAGAAGAAAGCCACTTTGGACGCCTCAAAAACATCTATATAGACGGCGTTGACTAATAAGCCTACGATTACAGCTACAAGACTGATGCTCAAAGCAAATTCCAGTGGGTTTTTTATTTTAGCAAAGGCTTTCCAAATGACCCAGCCCGCGCTCAGTAAAATCCAACCGAAGGTGATAAAACCCAACAGTCCTGTTTCTCCCAGAGCCCGTAAATAGTCATTGTCGGTCGACTCAGCCTCTGTGAATTCGTTGAATTGAGTTTTTGTGAGAGTCGAATATCCGCTACCCAACAAGATATTTCGCTTGAAACCAGCAATTGCTCTAGGCCACAATGCATCCAAGCGAATTCCGGTCGATAAATCGTAAATTAGAGCCGTCCGGGAATAATTGCGTGGAACTGCACGAGTGATGGCTGCACCAGAAGCAGATTCAGTGGCTTCAAATCCTTCCGGAATCACTTCGGTGACATCTGTAGGACGGATAGGTAACGGTGGAAAATCGCTTTTGGAGGTCACTGCCTGCAAATTGTTTTCTAGTAGTGCAAATTGCGTGCCTGCTGGAGGAGCTCCGATCGGCTGCAGAAGTAAAGTTTTGATGCCGGCCAATCGTTGGTCAAGTTTTAAAAGTTTGGTAAACCTTTCCGACAAATCACCAAAAGACAACATGATCACAATACTCAAAACTACTACTCCCAACCAACGTCTGACTGCCCAACCCACTCCTTGGTGAAACGCCCAAAAAAAGAATAATACTGTGACTCCTACTAAATAAGCAATAAATGAAGTCCGCGAAGCCGTCAGAATCAAGAGCCAAAACACCCCGGCAATGACCGTAAATACAACTAGCTGCAACCACCGTTTTGTGAGTCCAAAAAAAATACTCCACAAAAAAACTAAAGCAATCATGGCATAGGCTGCCAGATCATAGTGCCCGCCAAAGGTGGATAAAACCCGCGCGTGCTGGGTGAGGTACAAGGCCCAACCCTTGGAAAACTCGCGGTTCATGGTCGAAAACGCCGGCCAGTACAGATATTTTTGGCCGTAACCATAAAGCGTGACTCCAACTACAGTTGTCACCAAAATGATCAAATATATTTTTACGTGTTTAAAAGATTTTACTGCCGAATAAAAAACGAAAAATAGGGAAAAGTATTCAATCCGGCGCAGGAAATGCAGTACCATTTTATTGATATGCAGGGCTTCAAGCGGCACAGTGTGAGTGATAAAGATCGCCGACAACATCGACAAAATACCAATACTTAAATAGGCTAAAACCGGTTTAGCTAGAGGGTTTGGTCCAAAACTGACTTTTTTTCGTACAAGTTGAATCAACCATAAAATGAGCGTCCCCCCGACTAAGAAATCTTCCATCCTCACCCGCACGATATAGCCTGGTAGGATGTCAAAAAGCGGGACTTTGGGAAATAGAGGAATAAACGCCAGCAAAAAACCAGTGACGATCAGCAACAAATTCTCATCCAACCAACGCAGAAATTTTAGCATAAAATGGGCAATTTGAGGCTATTTTCCGACCAATTCTACCTCGCCCTGTACCTATTCTACCAAGAATCGGCAAGAATTGTTAGTTTCGGTGAAAGAGAGGTTTGTTAGTTTTTTAACGTGTTTGATAGTCTATTTATCTGAAGTAAAATAAGTTATAGTAATTAAAGATCAAAACTTCTTCTCCAACTCAGCCATCGTCTCCAAAAATGATTTTTCCAAGTCGACACCGTATTCGTCGGCCAAGATCATAACTGCCCACAGACAATCTGCAAGTTCGTGCTTGAGCCTCACATCAACGTCTTGAATCTCTCTAACTCCCTCTTTTACCATCACCAACTTCATGAGATCTCCTATATCTCCGACCAATCCCTGCATGATTTGTGCTTTATTCCAAGGTTTACCGTATTTTTTGGTTTCGAACTCCGAGTATTTACGTCTAATTTGGCGGGCCCGCTGAAGTAATACCTTAAAATCCATAAAATTTATTGAAATAGTCTGGCCCAGCCGAGACGGTAATGCAGATCTTTGAGTTTGCGTTCACCAATTGCCTTAGCCGGGACACCACCGACGATGGCATAGGCAGGCACATCTTTTGACACCACTGCTCCGGCAGCCACAATTGCACCTTTACCGATAGTCACTCCGGGCTGGATGATCACACGCGGGCCGATAAATACATAGTCTTCAATCATTACAGGTGAAAACACCGGATGGAAATCTTCACTCTCATAATCATGTTTCCCGCTCCAAATCATGACACTTGAGGCGATGTCAACATGGTTACCTATCTTTACTTTAGCACGTCCATCAATAAAAGCGTGGTCACCCACGATCGTCCCCTCACCAATCTCAATATTTGCAAGGTAATTGAAATTGGCCCACATATGCAAAGTTGCACCTCGGCCTATTTTTATCCCGGCCAGAGCATAAAACAAATTACGGATTGAGTGAAAAGGTATGTGTCCTATCCAACGAAGTAGCATCAGTTCCAAATCCAACATGACCCATAAAATACGGTTGGTGCCTTTTTGCATCACTTGTTGTGTTGATAATTCTCGTCCCATCCTATCTTTCATAGTCTAAAGTGCCATCCCAAGGTAAAAGTGTCATCCCAAGGTAAAAGTGTTGTCATCCCGAGCGTAGTCGAGGGATCTTTCTCATCCGACTACTACGTAATGACTAACTCTTCAAACTTAGGATTAGCTTTTGTTATTAAGGCGATTTTCTTTTTTCTATTCCAGTTTTTTAATTGTTTTTCTCGTGCGATAGCCGCCCATGGATCGCCGTAAACTTCATAATAGATCAAAATGTTAACTTTATACTTTTTAGTAAAACCGTCAACAAATCCTTGCTTGTGTTCATAAATCCGTCTTACTAAATCATAAGTAATTCCAATATAAAAAACGCCTGATAGACTTCTTAAGATGTATACATAATATTGTTTTCTTGCCACTGATTTGTTAGATCCCTCCACTTCGGTCGGGATGACTAAATGAATTTAATACTTCCAATGTCTTTTTGGCACAAATCTCCCAACTAAACTGTTCTATATGTTTACGACCCAATTCAACTCGCCGACTTCGTTCCTCTGGTTTCAATTGTAACGCTTTGTGCAACCCTTCTGCAATATCTTGAGCTGCAAGTGGATTTACATATATACCTGCTTCTCCTGCGACTTCAGGTAAACTGGAAGTATTCGAAACCACGACCGGACAACCATTCTGCATCGCTTCAGCTACTGGAATTCCAAAACCTTCATATAACGAAGGCAATACAAAACAGGCGGCATTTTGGTATAAACTGACTAGTTCTGCCTCTGTCACAAAGTCCAGATAATGGATAGCGTCCTTCTTGGGAGAAGCTTCGATTGCTCTAAAAATCGATTCGTACAACCATCCCTTTTTCCCCACCAAAACCAAGTCAGCTTCCATATTGAACATTTCAAAAGCCTCAATGAGTCTGTCCACATTTTTCCGCGGCTGTATCGTGCCCACGAACAATATATATCGACCTTTAATCCCGTATTTAGTTCGTATATCTCTAGTTCTTAATTCGGAACTCTTAATTCTTAATTTTCTATATCCAGGATATGTAACCATAATCTTATCTTTTGGATAATGATAGTGCTCAATTATCTCCTTTTTTGTAAATTCAGAAATTGTGAATATTTTTTGTGCTCTTTTTATGGAATAAAGACCCATGTATTTGAGTTGTATCAAATCTTTGAACTTAAACAAACCGGGATAATGCAGATATGACAAATCCATGACTGATAATACTTTTGGCATTTGAGTGAACCAAGGTAAATAGTGTGTCGGAGAAAAAAAGAGGTCTACCGGATTTTTTTGGATCAAACCCGGCAACTGACGAATCGTCCATAGACTTCCAGGATTACCGATAGTATATTTCCAGTTAGACTTCGTTTCAGGTAGGTCTTGAAGCGGCAGAGACGGCAAAAATATAGTATATGAATTTTTCTGGTCCAACTGATGCAAGTATTTGATCACTTGATAGGCGTACTGACCAATACCCACACGTTTATGAGTGTTTGCTTCATACCCGTCAATTCCGATATGCATATCTTACCTCATGACTTCCCTGTACACCGCCAGTGTTTGTTCGGCAGTTTTTTTCCAGGTAAATTTACCCGCATGCTTTAGGCCTTGAGCCACTACTTTGCGTCTTTCCGGAGGTGACAGGTTAATCATTTTTGAAATCCCAGCCGCAATATCGTCAATTTCTTCAGGGTCAACGACAACAACACTTGACCCGGAAATTTCGGCTAAGCTGCCGCGATTGGACGTAACTACCGGTGCTCCACAAGCCATCGCCTCAAGGATGGGCATACCAAAACCCTCATAAAGCGATGGATAAACAAATCCGCTGGTTCCACTATATAAAGCGGGCAAATCTTTTGCCTCGACATAACCTGTCATCAACATGTTCTTACCAATTACTACTTCTTTTCCCCAACCTGGGTTTCCGGCGATCACAAGCGTATAACTGTCTAGTTTCAACTGTGAGAAAGCTTTAACTACCCGAGCCAGGTTTTTGCGCGGTTCACGCGTCCCCACACACAAGACGTATCTACCTTTAATGTGATATTTTTTCTTGACACTTAAAATACTATCGATTTTTTGGGGAAAATAGCTTTCATCAATCCCCTGATATACTACATGGATTTTGGCTTGAGGAATTTGCAGGTATTGGATGATGTCTTCTTTGGTCCTTGTCGAGACGGCAATCACCAAATCTGTTTCTTTCTTCACCCAAGCGAGCTTTTGTTTTTGTGTTTCAACGATCCGTTTAGGTAAGTTTTCTGGATATTTATAAACGATCAAGTCATGGATAGTAGTCACTTTGTGGGCTTTGGACGGCGGCTCAGTCCAATCCGAGGTATGAACCACGTCGGTGGTTCCTAGAAAATGGTCAATCGAAAGCGCATGTAATTTGTTCCAGATGATATCCAGTGCTGTCGGGGGCAAAGAATAAATTTTGCTAGTAAACGAAGATTTTTTGGGTAAAGTATTGAGAAAATCATATAAATACGCTTGCCGACGCAAAGTCGACCCAAACAAGACATATTGGTTAACCTGATCTATTTTCAATAGGTTGCGAACTAAATTTTGAGTGTATACCGAAACACCTGTCCCTACATACACACTTTGTGAAATATCTATCCCAATCTTCATATTTCCTTCTTTAAATAATACCAGGTAGCACCAACAGAAATCACTAGTACTGCCAAATTTCCCAAACCGATCCCGATCGCCGGCCCAAAGCGCCCCAGTTTGGGGATAAAATATAAATTAGACAAAAATATAATAATTAATTGTACGGCGGAGACAAATGTCATGACTTGCGGTTTTTTTAGAGTATAAATCAAAAATGAGACAAAAGGCGTGGCCGCAATAAATCCCGTCATGGCAATCAACAGTCCTTTAAATACCGGTATCGCATCAGCATATTTTGGTACAAGCATAAGCATCAGCGGTTGGGCAAAAATGTAAAAGATGATTAATGACACAAGTAAAAGTCCGATGAGTAAACCGACCTTCCGGAAAAAATCCAAGGCATGACGGCCTTTGGCAAATTCGGCAAATTTGGGTGCTAAAACTTGTCCCAGGCTACCGATGACCAAAGGGTAAACTAAAGCAAATCTGGAAGCGATTCCATATACCCCTGCCTGAACTGCTCCAGCGAGTGGCACCAACATAAGTAGATCCAAACGGCTGGAAACAGAAATGAATATCCGCTGTATACCTAGGAAACTCGAAAAACCTAAAAGTTTTTTTACTTGCACCCGGTTTCCAGAAGTCATAATAAATTTCGTCCCCAAAAAATACAATGAATATATCCATCCGAGTAAAGACGCCAATAAATAAATAGCCAAAATCAAAAATAAAGACAGCTTAGTCAAAAAAACTGCCGCCACTAGCATCCCCAGGCGAACCAGACTGTAAAAAATATTCATTAAAGCTACCTCACGGAACTTTTTGTAGGCCGAAAGGGCAAAAGTCGAAAACCCAAATAAAACCAATATCAGGGTTAAGCCGCTAGTGATCACTACGTTGGTTGGAGAAGTATCAGCAAATAAGATGTGCGATAAATTTCCGGCGAATAATGTGGTAGTGATCAGTAAAAAAATCCCGATCCCCAACTCAAGACGAAAAGCAGCGCCCAAATATGCTCTGGCATCATTCGACTTCTGTTCTAATTCCAACCGCGGGATGAAACTGGACAAAGCCGATCCTAAACCAGCTTCACCCAAATCGGATAATAAATTAGCCAAAGTAAAGAGAGCTAAAAATATGCCGTTTTCTGCTTTAGTCACGTGGTTAGCAATCAGAATCGTGGTAAAAAAGGTGAGAATAATGGAAAACACATTCCCCGTAAATACCCAATACACGCTTCTTGCAGTTTTTGACAAACCCAAATTTACTGCCGACCTGAAGATTTTTTTGATCATCTCTGTATTTTAACAAAAAACAGTTGTCGATAGGTAGGCGGTTGATTTAATCGCCGAAACGCGGGAATACCGAGCAATAAAAATTTGCGGAAAAATAAGTTAACCAGGAAATTTTGGGCAAGCCATCCACGCATCAACCATAATCGCCAACTCAAGTTTAGGTTCCCTATTGTTTCTACTTCTATTTGCAAGTTTAGCTTACGCGCGCTACCTTCAATTGCTGATAAAATCTCCTGCTTGGTTGGCAAACCATATTCAAGGTGCTCAGAAAGAAAATCAAATCCTTCCCCGCGTTTAATTTTATATTCCTGTTCCAATTGTTTATCCTGCAGTTGGGCCTCTCGACCGCACGGCATGCCCAAACACACCAGTGTTTTGCCCACACGCAACATTTCGAATATCCCACGTTCCCGAAGTTTCGGCGGGATGTGCTCGATCATATCCAGTGACACTACTATGTCAAACGCCCTAGCTGCAAACGGTAAATCTGTAGCCGAACCCAATACCGGCGTAAGCAACGGATGCAGCGGCGGCGGAAATGATAAATCTACTCCCACCACCTGACGTTTAAGATACGGCGCGATCCCCAAGCCTCCGGATCCCACTTCCACGATAGAACTTGTACTACCCAAAGCTTTGATTTTTTCAACAACCGGTAAGTAGCGTAAGGCGATTTTGGGATGCCAGCGGTAAATCCCCAGGATTTTTTCAACGCCATGCCATAATTTTTTCATAAATTGAGATAAATCCCACTCCCGGAAAATCTATTTTTTGAGTCTCAAAAAATCCCAAATTCACCAGGTAATTTTCGCTCCTATGGCTGGGATCAGTTAGGTCAGTCAGATAATGAAAATAGAACAACCGATCAGACGTCACCAAACTCGAAGTAAACTGGCTTAACTCTGTCTCTTTGACCGTAAAAGTGGGCGCGACAGCAATATTTTCAACTAGTCCATGACTATACCATTGCCAAGGTGCAAACGCATCGGGAAACACAAATATCACTTTACTTTTGGCTGTCCGGTTGTTTTCGACGTAACTCACGGCTTGCCGCCATTGTTCGCGTTGGAATTCCGGTCGGCTATGGTATAAATACCAACTATATAGACTTACTCCGATCAGTATAGTTAATCCGACCTGTTTGAGTCGTGGGCGACTGACTAACCCAATGCTCCACAAAACATAAAAAAACGGCAAACTGAAAAGTACCCGCTGCGGCGCCAAAATTGGCAGAAAAAAAGCGGCTCCAAATGCCAAAAGAATAGGCAAAACACCAAGTAAGCCTACTTGACTAATCTCGGATTTGAATTTTTTGTATCCGCCTGCAAATAAAATCCCAAAAAAAATAAATAATCCACTTACTAGTCCTCCGTAAAACCATTTATTGGCAAACGTGATCCGTCCCAAGGTAAATTTGGCAAAAATCAACGGTAGGCTTTTGTAGATTGGGGTGCTTACCGCCTCACTCCAGCCGGGTAGCGTGAAGCGCAAACTACTGCCTATCCCCAACTGTTGCCAAAAACTCGGTATCCAAGGAATAAAACTTAGGCTAATAACCAACAAACTGATTAACCAGCGTTTAAACTGTTCTCGCTGCCAGATCCAGACATACACGCCGTGTGTCAACACCAAAAATGGCGTCAAATACATGCTATAGATGAGTAGAATTGCTGCAACCGTATATTTTACCCAGTTTCGTTTGAGCAAAAAATATGTCGCAGCTGATCCCAAAACCACTGCCAACATATACGGCCGCACTTCCTGGCTATACCAAATATGAAAAGGAGAGATCGCCAGCAATAATGAACTTATCAAGGCTACGCGCTGATTTACCAGTTTCTGGGCAATCAAATAAAGAAGGTAAATGGAAATGAGCCCTAAAACGAGCGGCAACAGTCTGACCCAGATTTCACTTTTACCAAACCATAACCAAAAATGGAGTAAAACATGAAATAGTGGTGGCTGGAAATCGCCGGCAATTTTAAATTGCTCTGACAGCGGCCTTGTTGATTCGATGAGCTGTGCCGCTTCATCCAGCCAAAATGACTGGTTGAGTCCTGTCAGCCTCAAACCCAAACTTAAAACCAATATCAAAAATATCAACATAAGTTAAACCAATATCAAAGGTACACTGATCAAGACAAACGGTAAATAAAAAATCCCCCAGTAATCATTATAAATGCTGGAGCCTAAAATCAAAAAACTCACCGGCATCAGGACAAAACAAAGTAAAAACCCGTAACTCCGGTGCAAATGCCTGACTAATCCGAATACGGCCAGTACATAAAACACCAAAAAAATCCGGATGCGGAAGAAAAAGTATTCCCAGGCGCCAAACGCCAAGGTTGAGAGAATTATATCTTTTCCCAACACGTGCACCCGTGGACTCGCAAACGTCGCCGTGGAAAACATGAGTCTTTTTACAATCAAGCTATGTAACACAAAAAATAGTCCAAACCCACCAATTGTGATTAATATCCTAACAGCTGTCTTGTCTTTTTTGAGCCAAAACCAAATACCCGCCAAACCAACCGGGATAATAAACAACTCGCGCATAAGTAAAGCTATCAACAAGCATCCCATAAATAGTACCGGTTTTTTAGACACATACCCATAAATAGCAAATAGCATAAAAAATACCGCCCACCATTCAGTATGCAATAGCACCTTATCCCGGGCAGCAAAATGTAAATATGGATAGAGCATATACGGTGCGAGTATTCCCAGGTGCCGTTGCGTCTCGGGCAATAATCTGGCTAAAATCCGATAAACCGCATGCAAAGCCAAAGCAGCTAGGAGCAAAAAGGCTACATAAATTGAGATCCCCGCCGGACCCGGAATCATTTTCCAAAAATAAAAAACTGTGGGCATTCTCCAAGCCCACAGGTTTTGGGCGACGTATCCCTTAAATGCATTTTCTGTCACCGCCTGGGAAAAACTTAAATAATATTCCTGACCTCTTTGCATCAAATAGTAGGTTTTGAGAAAATCGTCTAAATCAGAACGGTAAGTTTCGCTCACAGGTTCGTGGATTAGATAAGTCCTCAGTTCGAGTGAGTTTCGCCAACTCGTCACCAAAAAAACTAAAATAAACGGTATAGACAAACAAGCGGTAACGGAAAACGGCTTGAAAAAAAATTTGTTGGTCAAATCTTTACCCTTTTTGATTATCCATAGGATGTAACCGACAAGCATGATTTCTAGCATTAAGTCTAAACGATTTGTGGGATTTAAAAAACCTAACGCGATGATCGCAAATAAACTTAAATAATAAATTACGGATAGATTTTTTAGCTTCATTTGTTCTTATGTTGACCTAAAATTGATTCGGTCAATCCCGCGACTATCCCCAGATCATAAACAAATTTGAAAACCAGATATTCCAGCATGCCGTAAGCCACCACTCCGAACAAGCCGTAAATGCAGGAAAAAAATATTGAATAGCGCAAGAAGTTGAAAACTATCCACTTTGGCGACTTTGTCAGAAACTCGTTTTTTCCCACCCACTTGGCTTGTGTAAAAACTTCATATAACGTACTCGGATTTGCGTGATAACACTTGGCAAATGTGGCAGTTGATTGGTACTTGAGTTTACGCGACAAAGTCCAATCATCAGTCCAACCAACGCCAGTCGTAAACCCACCCACACGAGCAAATTCACTGCTTAGTATTGCTCGAAACACTGGCGCTGTTTCTGGATAGTCTGGCGGAATCCGTCGATCGCTATGTATGTTCTGGTTATGATTCCAACACCTAGCCCAGATATTGTCCCAATTGCTCACAAATTCCGCTTTTGTAAAAGTTCCTCTTGTCTCCCCTTTTTCAATTGGTTTTGTCAGCTTTTCCAAAAAATCGTGGGCAAAAGTCATATCGCTATCCACAAAAACCAAGATGTCTCCATGAGCATTTTTTGCACCCAAGTTTCGAGCTGCCCCAGGCCCCTGATGCTTTTCTTGGATAATTTGAAATTTGAAATTTGAAATTTGAAATTTCGACAAAACGCTTAGTGTTTTGTCGGTGGATCCATCGTCGACCACTATAAGTTCAAAAGGCACAGTTTGTTGTGCTAATGAAGTCAGACATGCGGTAATAGTTTTTTCCTCGTTATAAATCGGAATAATCACAGATAGATTCATATGATTAACTCACATTACACCTCGTCATTCCCGCGCAAGCGGGAATCTCATGGTTTTTATTGTATAGATTCCCATTTTCATGGGAATGACAAAGTGGTTTGTGTAACATAATTGATTAAATCAATTTTTGTAAAAGCTGAGCGTATTGTTTGGTGATCCCATCCCAACTATACTTCCGGGCTTGAGTTTGGGCCTGTTCTTTTAGGTCGCTTTTAAGCGCTTGCTTGATGGCCTCGGCGTAAGCGGTGATATCTTCAGGTTCAACCAAAATTCCAGCTCCATCAATAATTGCCGTTCTATTTTTGTCTCGGGTAGCAACTACCGGTAATCCAGCTGCCAAAGCCTCCACATAAACAATTCCAAATGCTTCACTTGATTTGCTCGGCAAGGAAAATAGGGCAGCAGCTTTATAATAACTTATCAGTTCCTCGTGACGGATATTGGTTAGAAGTAAAAATCGTTTGCCCAATAGCTTTTCGCCAAGTTTACGTAAACTTTGCTCTTCCGGTCCATTACCAATCACCAGCAAACTTGCCTCTGGTACTTTTTCCATGGCACGGATAAGTAAATCAATCCGTTTTAAAGGAATAAAAGCCGCCACACATAAAACTATTGGCTTGGTCAAACTTATGAGTTGCGGCTTGGCTTTTGCAATTTTCTCCATGTCAACTCCATAAGGTATATACGTGATGGCTACTTGTGACGATTTCCTTGTTGCCCACTCATACCCTTGGGGAGAAATAGCAATATAATGATCTGGTCTCCATAAAAGTTGCCACGCGTCATCTCTTCCAATCCCAGCATTACCAGCTACTACTAATTTCTTTTTCAATAACCAGGTGATGAGCCGGAGTATCACTATCTGCCATCCGCCATTTGTGGGAATGACTACGTCGTATTGATACTTAAACAAAAATGGCAAAAATTTGAGCGTGAATTTGCTTATTTTTCGGCTGTAATAATCCAGGTAAAAAAACCGCCACCAGCTCTGACTCGTATCAGACGGCCACTTGGTTTCGACCGGTAACTGAATCGTATTTACGCCGGGAATTGCCGCTGATCCAGCTTGAAACACGCTCACTTCATGTTTTTGTGAAAGGCGTGTGGCGAGAGCTGCGGTAGCTACCTCTACTCCTCGATCAATTTTACCGCTATAAAAAGATAACCAGGCTATTTTCACGTTATTAATAAGTATACACTGTCGGCTAAGGGCTCGTTTCCGGTGTTCACCGGAATTACGGCCCTTTGTGCCGCATTTTCAATTGAAATAAAGATCATGTTATTAACGAATGCTGCCTTATTTACGCATTAGAATTTGGATTACCTCGACTTCGTCTCGAAGTTGAAAGTTTTGATTTACATAAGCCGTGATTTCTTGCGGCTGATATGCACCCAACGCATATTTGTCACCCGGAATAGAGGGTGAGATCACAACGTAATTAACCGCAGTTAAACTTTTGTTAATCGTCTTTTGCATACCCACTACTTCCAAATACCAAGGAAAAGTATCTGCCCACGGTTTAGACGGCAACAAGTCTGCCAAAACAAAATATTGGGCTGGAGTGTTGTAGAAAAATACTGTTTCTTCTACCGGTATTTTTTGGCTAAGTTTCCGTGCCGTTACTTGTGTTTGCCTGTCAAAAAAACGGACCGGTTTCTGCCAGTTGTGGCTCAAAAATTTAATGGTTAATCCTAAAATAAATATTATGTAAATCACCGCTAACCACCTCATTTTTTTTAAAGAAGTACAAACCAAACCTGCTCCTAGGATCAAAAACGGTAACATTGCCTGCAGGTGGAAAAAATCAAACCTCGGATACCCAAATCCCAACCCGGAAAGCGTCCACCAACTCAAAAATCTCGTTTCTTTCTTCCGTAATAACCAGACTGTGGGCAAAAGTAAAATTACTAAAAGCCCAAGTTGTTTGAATGAAGGTAATAATACATACCCAGGCATTCGGCTGGCAATGAAAAACGGGTAGGTTAACGTCCAAAAAATAAGTGGACGTACCGGAAAAAATAACAATAAAACAAAATAAGGCAAAGAGACGACGAGTAGAAAAAATATTCCCGTTTGGTATTTTTTTTGTGACATTAAATACAAAAAGATTAGTCCCACCCACCAAATCGTCGTCTGTTTGACGATAAACCCCAGGCCTAATAATAAAGCTGCTGCTAAAATATTTCGGATTTTTTGCGCTTTTCTAAATTCGTAAAAGTAAGCAAAGGCCCAAATTGCAAATGGAACTACTACCAGATCAAACCACAAACCGTTTGCATCAAAAACCCATTGTAACCAACTAAAAATAACTACCAAGATAAAACTCACAAATCGTGTAAAATATTTTCGGCTCAACCACCAAAAACTCAAGTCGGAAATTAATATCACTGATAGTGTCACTAGCCTCAACATCCCAACCGTTGTTCCCCACCATTGCCCCAACTCCATCAAGATTACCGGTAGAAGCGGCGGGTAAGGATTAATAATGTCGGTATACAACCGGTACCCATTTTTAAGTAAGTACGGATAAGCCAACATCTCCGGCCATGCAGTAAATTTGAGGTTAAAGGAAATCAAGATTTGCAAAAGGGAAAACCCTATCCAAAAGCCGATCCCAGAAAAGAAGAAAATCTTACGCATGTGTAATTTTGGTTAATTTCTGATACGCGTGGTAACTCAAAACAAATAGACCGCCAGCATAAATCACAAACGTCACGATCGTGATCGGTTGGTTCAACCAATCCACCAACCAGACCAGAGCCGGATTTTTGTTGGGCAACAAAAAGTCGGCGATCATCAGGATACTCAAGAGTATCCCAATTCCGGGAAACCGTCGAAAAAACGGCGCAAAAAAACCAAAACTATAAATTAAATAGCGACTGTGAATCCGGGTGGCAAAATAGGAAAAATCGTACCACAGAAGAAAAGCGGCAAACATATACATGAGTGGCGTACGATTAGCCTTTTTTCGTAGCGGATACAAAATGAGAACGGCTGCCAACCAAAACAGAACAATTCCCAGGTATTTAAATTGAACAAGTCCCAAAAATTTGCTATTGTCAGTCACAATGAATCCAAACGGCGC
Source organism: Candidatus Gottesmanbacteria bacterium GW2011_GWC1_43_10 (assembly GCA_000995415.1). Classification (GTDB taxonomy): domain Bacteria; phylum Patescibacteriota; class Microgenomatia; order UBA10105; family UBA10105; genus UBA10105. The sequence continues at coordinate 15,607 of LCEX01000003.1, read as the reverse complement.
CCAGAGATTGTAAGTATAAACCGAAGTGTATGCATACCAATTGGGGATGGTAAAAAAATAATCCCAGGTCCATTTAAAACCCTTCACCCAAACCACCGGGATAAACGGCAAAATCCCAATCAGAATAATCCAAGGTAACAAACGCAGCGTCTTTTTAAACGGTGTTTCAACCACGGCCAAAAATAAGATCAGCGGTAGCATCGCCAGTGACTGCAGTTTGGTCAATACGTCTAATAAATAGAATAGCAACCCTGGAAAAATTTTCTTTTGAAAGATAAGCATGATACTTACTAACCCCATGGCGATAATGATTGAATCAATCTGTCCCCATACCGAAGTGTTATAAATAATTGCTGGGTGCAAAAAATAAAATCCGGTCGCCCATAGAGCATCTGTTTTTGACAAGTATTTTAGAGTAAAGTGATACACTAAACTGGCAACAATTATGTCTGCTGTAAAAACCGGAATTTTGATGAGTAGGTAAGCCAACCAATCCGGTTTCCACCAACCGAAAAATTCGATTGTTTTTCCCAAAACTTTAAGCACATAATAATATATTGGCGGATAAGGCGTGTATCCAGCTGGCAAAAATTCAAATAAGTCGGCCAAGCGATGGTTAACCAGATATTTAGCCCAAATCACAAATGAAGCAGCATCAAACGAGTAAACGATATTGGTCAAAACCAGCCGAGCAATGATCCCAATGACAAAAATCAGGATCAATCCGCTCCTCCATTCCCTCATTTGAATTTTAAGTTTTTCCGACATTTTGCCATCTCCTTTTGAGAAGTTTTAACGGTGTGATCATTTGCGCCCATATTCTCTCATGTAGAGCATACTTTATCCAGGGATCAGGAACCAACGTTTGTCGTGGTAAATAAAAAACTTCAGGTAGGGATACGTCCGCTTCTTGTCCAATTTCATACTTACGCTTACCGTGCGTATCCTGACTTGATCTGACAAGATGTGTTAGATGCCAATATTCACCGTTTAACCTTGTTAGTGTCCCGGTTTTATCCTGAACTTGAATCCCGTTTCGGTCGACATATTTTTCAATATACTTCTTGTATGGATAAACACATTCCCAATGAAAGATAGGAGTTTTACGATAACAGCGGATATTGAAATGACCCCTTTTACCCAGAAGTTGGTAGCGACCGGCTGACTCGGATTGATAGTGAAATAAGTCTCCTAGGGGCAAGCGCGTATTTACAACCAACCCGATAACTTTTGGACCAACTTTTTTGATCAACTCGACCAATTCGCCTATAGTAACTTGCGGCCAGATTTCATCACCATCCAAAAGCAAAAACCAATCGGTGCGGGTAAGTTTTATTTGTTCATTTCTTAAGTCCGCGAGTTCCTGTGGGGTGACCCGGCCTTTTTCGACAAATGTTATTTTGGGACTTGCGATACTTTTTATGATCTCATTAGTTTTATCATCTGAGCCAGTATCAAAAATCAATAATTCATCAACGTGATTAATCACCGATTGAATCGCATACCACACCCATTGTTCTTCGTTCCGCACAATCATGTGGCCGGTAAGATTAAATCTCATGTTATAGGAAGTATAATATTTGTACCGGAATAATTCACCTGTTTGTATTTTTGTCTGCTATAATAGCTTCCAATGTTCACAAAAAACACACGAATTGTAATTACTGGTGGAGCCGGTTTCGTCGGTAGTCGAGTAATAAAGAATTTACGCCAACAAGGGTTTTCCAATTTGTTTGTTCCCAGATCCCATGATTATGACTTAAGAAAAGCCGCAGTTTGCAAAAAGGTCGTCGACCACGCCGATGTAGTAATTCATCTGGCTGCCAATGTCGGTGGGATAGGTTACAACCGTAATTTTCCGGCAACTCTTTTTTATGACAACTTGATTATGGGATTAAATATGCTTCATGAATCATTTGTCGCCGGTGTCAAAAAATTTGTGGCTTTGGGTACAGTTTGTGCGTACCCCAAATATACCCCAGCCCCGTTTCGCGAAGAGGATTTTTGGGACGGATATCCTGAGGAAACCAATGCGCCTTATGGCCTGGCTAAAAAAATGCTATTGGTCGGAGCTCAAGCCTATCGAATGCAACATGGTTTTAATAGTATTTATCTCATTCCGGTAAATATTTATGGACCGGGGGACAATTTTGACCCACAGCAATCACACGTTATCCCTGCTTTAATTAGGAAATTTCACGAGGCCAAAATAAAACACTACCCTAGTGTCATAGTTTGGGGCACCGGTACTGCTTCTCGCGAATTTTTGTATGTTGATGATGCTGCCCGTGCTATAGTTCTGGCGATGAAAAAATATGATAAACCCGCACCTGTAAATTTGGGGTCTGGCCAGGAGATTTTGATTAGGGACTTAGTTAAATCTATAGCTAAAATTATCAAGTATCGCGGTCAGATCGTCTGGGATAAAACTAAGCCCGACGGCCAACCAAGGCGATTACTCAACACTGATTTGGCAGCCAAAGAATTCGGCTTTCGGGCTACTACCAATTTTGACAAAGGCTTAAAATATACCATTGCTTGGTATACGCAAAAATATGGCAAATAAGCCTCTCGACCATTTTCTAAACCAGTTTATCAAATTTGTTTTGCCAGCAAACAAACATCATTTATTGGTATCCTCGGACAACCGTCAAAACGTTTTTGGCCCAAAACAGCAGGCTTATGAGTACATATTTTTGAACCAGGTATTAGAGGAGGAACCCGACATCCAAGCTTTCTTAGATCAGGTATTTCTGCATCTGGCACCTGAAGGACGCCTGATCATCATCTATAGAAATTATTTGCACTATTTTCTGAAAAACCTACTTAATATATTTTCGGCACAAAAAATAGATGCCAAAAACTGGCTCTCTACTTACGATTTAAAAACATTTCTCTCTTTAGGAAATTTTGAAACGATTGTAGCTCAACCCTTATGTTTTACTCAGTTAAATATCCCGCTAGTATCTTTTTTATTAAATAGACTTTTACTTTACTTTTATCCTTTTAATCATTTGGCTTTTTTGCATTACATGTCAGCCCGCAAAAAAACACACTTCGCCAAAGATACTAGCGTCAGCATCATAATTCCGGTACGCAATGAAGCCGGCAATATCAAAAAACTACTCAACGCCTTACCTCTGATTGGAAACCGTTGCGAAGTCATTTTCGTCGAAGGCCATTCACAGGATAATACGCTAGCCGAAGTCAAAAAATGTATCGCTCAGTATCAAAAATCTTTGCCGTTTAAACTTAAACTCATAAACCAAGGATTGGGTAAAGGTAAAGCCGACGCTGTAAGACAAGGTTTTGCCCGTGCTAAGGGTGAGATCCTCGTGATTTATGATGCGGATATGTCTATCAAAGCTGCAGAACTGACTAAATTTTATTTGGCTATTATTTCTCATCAAGGGGAATTGATAAACGGATCGCGCTTGATTTACCCTTTGCAGGGTCAGGCAATGCAGTCACTAAATATTTTGGGGAACAAGTTTTTTAGCTTACTCTATAGTTGGATCATTGGCCAAAAAATCAAAGATACGCTCTGCGGAACCAAAGCTCTATGGAAAAAAGACTATTTGCAGATCAAACAGGACTTATCACTGACTCATAAATATGACCCGTTTGGTGATTTTGATTTATTGTTGGGAGCCAGTAAATTAAATTTGAAAATTATCGATTTACCTGTCCGATATTACGAGCGCACTTATGGAACGACCAATATCAAACGCTTCCAAAATGGTTGGCAACTACTTAAGTATTCACTACTCGCTATCAAAGAACTAAAATTGCGCTTATAATGTCAAAAGTAAGTCAACATTTTAACGAGATTGCGATTAATTATGACGCCTATAAATCACCGGTCAATCTTTATTATGCTGTATTAAAAAAAGCTGTTCGTCAACAAATAACTCATACTGATATCCGAGTCCTGGACATTGGTTGTGGGACTGGAAACATTCTGGATTTTCTCCGACCGAAATCGGGCGTCGGCGTCGATATCAGTTCGTCAATGATCAAAATTGCAAAACGCAAGTTCGCTAGTATCCCAACGCTTAAATTTTATGTCCACGATATAGAGCAAAAATCGGTCAGAGGAAGTTTTGACTATATTTTGTTTAATGACGTGATTGAACACGTAATAAATAAGGCAGCTACAATAAAAAACATCGCTGCTTCAATGGGTAAAAATACAGTTCTAGTTTTATCCATGGCTAATCCTATTTGGGAACCGGTGTTAATGTTACTTGAAAGATTACACCTGAAGATGCCAGAAGGGCCGCACGAACGCATTTTGGAATCGCAGCTTATTTCCATCTTGGGTAAATACAGATTGCGGATCATTTCAAAACAAATCTATTTTCCACATATCCGTTGGCCCTTTTTGAAAGATATTGGTTTGATTTATGTTTATCAAATTAAGAAATTTACTCCATGATAAGTATCTGATATTAAGCTTTTTGCTGGGCTTACTTCCGGCCAGTTTCCTAATTCATATCATCGCCAAAGATTTTTCAGGTTTTTATTTTCTGGCTCGCAGTTTTCTCAAATACCACGATTTTGCTTATCAAATTATCACTAATTACTGTGATAATCCCATTAATTCCGGACTCAACTCCCGGGCGCCTTTAGTACCTTTTCTGATGGCTATCTCCATGGGGGTTTTTGGCCGCAACCTTTTGGGAATTCTGTTGCCATTTTTTCTGGCGCGGATTTTTTTGCTGCCGTTCACCTTTCTGGCAGCCAAATATTTTTTGCCGAAACGTGTCGCATATCTCACCAGTATACTGATCATTTTTGTTCCCAAACTCCAAACATACTCGCTAGGTTCACCTGAAGCAGACGTATTTGTAGCTTTATTTTATGTCTTGGCTATTTGGCTTTATCAAAAAAGCCAAAAGCTTACTCGAGCTAAGTTTGCGATATTTATTGGCGTCGTTCTAGGTTTGGGTGCCCTAGCAAAATCTACCGGATTTGCGGTTGGTCTGGGGTTTTTACTGGCGGTTTTTTTGCAAAATTTGCCAAATCTGAAAAAATCTGGTGTCAAAAAAAACCTCTTACTGGCTCAAATAAGTTTTGGGTTAGTGATCGGACCATATCTATTTTGGACCCTGACAGCACATAAACAAATTTACATTACCACCCAACATGACCGTTCTTTGGCTTATATTCCAGCAAATTTACCAGCCTTAATTTATACAATACCGCTGTATCTGGGAATCAATTTTTCGCTCGGCCCAAAGGCTTCTCTTGTTTCCACTATCCTCCTCTCATTTCTTATAGTTGGTATCATCGTCGCCATCAGAAAAAAAAACTATGAGCTACTTTTACCAACACTTCTAACCCTGGTTCTTATTTCCACCTTAGCAACATGTGTCATCGGCGGAAATATTCCGGCTAATTATGAAGCTATCACTATACTGGGCTTTACTATGTTTCCGACTGTAATTCTTTTTTTTATTGGTGTGCAAACTTTATTGGGTCTGGTTTCCAGAAAAGTTGTTAACAAAAGGATATCCCAAATCTTGATAACCTGTATTTTACTTATTATTATGTTTAAATTTATTAATAATTATTTTAGTGCTAAGTATGCCATGGACTTTACCGGAACAGAATATTATGTTTCCCTACCAACTGTCATCAAAAATCGGAGGGAAATCGTTGAAGCCGAATATAAAACTGAAAACGGTTTGCGGATTTTTACAGGCCCGTCCATCCACACTTTAATCCGCCGAGAGTTTGCGCCTTATAAATTCGACTCATTCTCGAACGTATATAAAAATTTGCTGTTAGCAACTACGTTTTTGGCGTTGGGAGTATATCTTTGGGATGTCCTGAAAAACAAAGGTTAATCAATTTTTCTTTGGTAAAGTAAAAATACTTCCGGTTCGGTTTGGTTTTTCGCAGCGACTTTAGTGATAAAGTTGTTGGCCTTTGTTTGGGTGATTAATTTCATATCGTCGGTGACTACATAATCATATGCAGATAATTCGTGATAAAAAGGTTCAGTAATGATGTTATTGTTTAATAACCATAATGGCAATTCGATACCTTTTAGTTTAACTAATACCAGACTCGGCTGCGAGTCCTGATTTAAAGTTTTGATGATTCTCATCACAGACAAATCTCCCATAACTGCATTTCGCCCATGAGCTAAGTTTGGTAGTGGTAAGGACGCATACCTTAGTCCAAAAAATACTAAAGTGGGTGTGGCCAAAAGCAAGTAAATTCCCATCAATAAGAAAATAATTTGATTGTACCTAAGGAATCGTAGTCGCCGTCCAAAGGTCCAAAGCAGTTTCCCAACTATCAAAGCCAGTGGTAACATGATCGGCAAATATGCCCACTCAGAACTCAATCCTGTGATGTGCGCCGGATTTATCACCAGGTAAATTGAAGCCATCATCCAGGCGGCGATAAATATGATGCTTGCAGATTTTCTACCGTGGACAAGGTTTGGCAAAGAACTCAAAAGTAGTAATACCGGTACTATTCCAATTAATGTCACTGCAAATGGCAACCAATAATCTACTGCGACTAGGCCTTTTATCATCGATATTAAGGAAATACTTTTGTGTCTGGGGTCGGAAAAATGCGTCCAGGCAAAGATATAAGAAGCGGGGTCGTTAAATAAATAAAAGACAAGTACCCCTGTCAAAATAATGATCAGAAACACTCGGAAAAAATTTTGCGGTCGCAGTTTGAACTTGTACCAAAAAAGTCCAATCGCGACAAACAACACGTAAAAAATGCCGGTGAGTTTGATCGATAAACTTAATCCCACGGACATCCCGACAAAAAACGCATACAAATAGACCATTTTCCCGGTACTCTGTATCAGTTCCCATAGCCAAACCGCCCCCAATCCTTGTACCAATGCCAAAATTGGATCTAGTACCGCCATCCTCGAGTACCTGACTACCAAGGGAAATGTGGTATAAACTAAGCCGGAAACTATCGCCACAGATGCGGTTTTGAAAATCCTTCGGGCCAGAAACATCACTACCAAAGCACTCATCACCAAACTCCCGCTTTGCAGTAAACGCGCGGTAAATAACGATAAGCCAAAATATTTGAATATTTCCGCAGTTAGAAACTGTACCAAAAATGGATGCGGACTCGCCGGCGCGTGTGGCTTACCCAGGTGTTGTCGCGGCGCCATATATGGATCACGCCGCAAATAACCGATAGCATCAGCCACATAAATATTTTCACTTGCTTCAAGGTCTACCTGATCCAAACCCCAAAAAGCTAAAAAAACCGATAAAATAATCACCAAACAACCCAATACGAAATAGACTGATCGTTGCATAAGAAGAAATTGGAAGGCAGGCTAAAATTTTCCTACAAAAGTCAGATCACTATTATCAATCAACATAACTTCAATTTTCCCAAATTTCTGGCTGCGAATCAATTTTTGCCTATATATTTCATATTCCTCTAAGTAGGCTCGTGTTTCTACAAAATCGGGGTTAGTTAGTACCACGAGCAATTTAGGATGCGTTTGTGCCGGTGGTTGATCATAAAGGTGAGTAAAATTGGCATCAACGTAGCTTTTGACAGGTTCTTTACCGTATAAATAAAATAGGTAGCGATAACCGTTGAACCGAAAACAACTACCGATGACATCGAGGGCAAAATCCGCGCTCCCAGTTTGGGCGATTGCCCATTTGACCGCCGATTCTTTATCCTGATATCCATATGTGTGATACATAGATCCAACTTTGGGTAAATTGAAAACTATAAATACCGTGACTATGCTTACGGATATCCATTTCGATTTCCGACTTAACTGCACCACTAGGTAAGCTAAAGAAATATAAAATATAGGAAAGAGCGCTGCTAAGTAATGATCAAACAAATCACCGCGGGCGGCCACTCCATAAAGAATGATCCCCACATAAGTTGCAAAAAACAAAGCCAGAACTAAACCTAGACTTGACTTGTCTTTGGACTTAGTCTGGTATTCGTAAATCAAATAAATAAATAAAGCCAATACACCAAAAATCACTGCCGAGGGAACTGCTTCCAATCTACCCTGAGCATATTGAGGGCAATATGCATATTGCTTGGCCAAATCTTGATCTCCAAAAACATACATCGTTCTGGCAAGAGTTTGGGGAAGGAATAACACCGAACTCAATGGCGTCGTGCGGATGACCCCCTGTTTACCCATTTTTAATTCCTGGATATATTGTCCGAAGCCGCGGATATTACTAAAATTATGCTTGAGATCAAAAACAACCAGCGGCAAGAGAGAAATCAGAAGAATCCCGATAATAATTTTTATGGATTTGCCTATTTGTAAATGTTTGTCAGATTCAGACAGACCGAACAATTGGGGTTTCTTGATATAAATTAGGAAAATAGTTATTGCAAAAATCAACACTATTAGAGTCGAAGGGTCAGTGTGAAGTCCAAACGCTAAAGCCAAACCCAAAACCCATGCAAATAGGATGCGTCCACGTAATATTTGCTGTAAAGAATATAGGCAGGACAGGGAAACCAATCCGGCAAAGATAAGTCCCCAATAATGCCGATCAAAGATGTTTTGGTAAAAAGAAAAGGCATAAAAAATCACGGCTACCAAACCGACTCGCTTATTAAACAACGAACGGCCGGTTTGATATAAAACCAACATCACCATGCCAGCCAGCATTGCTGCCGCAACTCCCCAAATTAACGGACTCAATCGGCCCAAACCCAAAATAAGTCCGGAAAACCAGTAGAAGTAAGGCGCCAAATGAACGTGTTGCGGTGTGACTCCGCCGATAAGCGGAATATGCCCGTTTATCCACATGCGTTTACCGACAAAAGCGATAATTTCTTCGTCGTAAGTAAAGTGGAATAGTTCCCTAAGTCGCACCAAACGTAACCAAACGCCCAAACCAACTAATAAAATCAGGCTCCAGGTAAACCCCGTAATTACTTTTTTTGGCATATGTAAAGATAAGTTGAACCAGGGAACCAAACGACTTCACGTGTCACTTTCACCTCTAAACCGAGTTGATGTAATAACTTCACCCAATCTGACTTGGAGCGATAATAAATTTGGTCACGCGGATACAACAGCCAATCCCACAACCGGCTAAGCCGCATTCGCCAACTATCATGTAGGTCAATTTCTTTAACCAAGAGATACCCTTGTTTGTTTAGTTTATTAATTGCCTGTTTCAGAACCGCGACTTGATCGTTAAGTTTCAAGTGATGCAAAAAATCTGATAAGACTACCCCGTCGCAATGTAGGTAACTAAAAGTCTTTGCGTCATCAACTCTAAAAGTCAGATTTGAATTAACAAACAAATTTTTGGCTATCGCAATTTTTGCTTGGTCGATATCGATACCAACAACTTGCCTGCGCGAAAAGTTTTTTGCTAGTTCATAAGCCAAACTTCCGTGGCCGCTTCCGATTTCATAAATCAGCCCAGACTTAGGTAAAGTCTGATTGATTTTTTTTACTGGCAACATCCAATTTCTAAAATAAGAAAACATAGTTTGATGTTATCCTTCCATATCAAGCAATTTGCGAAACTTCCATAACTTAATAAAATATTTCAACGCGTCCGGCACTAGTCTGACGGTTGAAGTTTTATCCAAGCGTCTGTTAAATCTCACAGGTAGAAATGAAATTTCTAATCCCGCGCGTTCGCTTCTGACCATGATTTCCGTATCCCAAAACCATCCCTGGTTATGCACTGTTTTCAAAACTGGCAAAAGCGATTGCCGACGGAAAAATTTGTAACCCGCCTCGGTATCTGACATTGAAGTATGCAATAGTAAGTGAACTAAGACGGTATAAAATTTACTGGCCACGACCCGAACCAATCCCGGCAAGTTGACTTTATAACGGCGGAGAGCACAAACCACATCTGCCCCGTTTTTTATTTGATCAATAAATTCTGGGATATACTTTGGTGAAATTTCGCAGTCGATGTCCATAAAACCGACGTATTTACCCCGGCTGATGTTTATACCATCAGTGACCGCCTGGCCCCGTCCAGTGTTTTGAGCGTGATAAATTGCCGTAAAGTGAGATTTATGGTTTTTGATGTACGAACGTATCAAACCGGCTGTTTCGTCCTGACTTTTGTCATCCACAAAAATGACTTCAAAACTGGAGAAATGCTCATGTAAAACTCCTAAGATTCGCGCCACACTTTCGTTGAAATGTTGGGCTTCGTTATAGCAGGGTAAAACGAGGGATAGCTCAATTTGTTTCGGCATAATTTCGTAGCTTGAAGAAAGTACTCAGGAATTTAATCAAACTAAATCCGGTGACTAAAAGATAGATTTCTAGAAATGGTGATTTAAAAATCAGCGGTTTATACTGACTGGCGTATATAAAAACGGTTTTCAAATTTGACGGGGAAAAATAGGAATTGCTGACAAATAAAAAGGCATACGTATGAAATAATACTATCAATCCACCTAATAATTTAAGCCCATAAGGAACAAATTGTGTTTTAAAAATTAGCGCTCTTAAACCGATGAGAATGATTCCCATGTGAGCTGCAACTGTTGGTAAAAAATATCGGCCTTGCAAACCCAAAGAATACCCGTGGGAGGTGAAAAACAAATAATCAAAAGTTACCAATGCTGCGACATACATAAAACTTGCGTAAAGTAAGAAACTGAAATTTATTACTGCCGCATTTTTCAGTTGTCGCAAATTTTTGATCGCAAAAAGGAAACAACCGCCAACTGCAAAAACCAACAACCAATTGATTACGCGATGAACAACGCGTGGATAGGTCAAACTCAACCAGCGAAAGACTCCCCAGTACCAAGGAATGGTTTCCCGATAGGCTAATTTTGCAAAATACACATAATAGTTTAAATAGCTGGTAAATGTCATATTTTTTATCCGCGACCAGGCAGGAATATCTGGCAAAAACTGTTGGCTGGCTAGTAAACGCGAGACGTTATCTCGAAAGAACCAAACCAATACTAACAAGGCTCCTAAAATTGGTAACAAAGATTTTTTTTGCTTAACCAAAGTCAACCCTAACGGAAAAATGTACAGTAAGACCGCGAGTTTCCCTTGAGGCTTCGTCCAGATGGATAATGATATAAGTACCAGACATAATATTATCTCCCTAATTTTCCAGCCTGATTTCAAAATCCGCAAGTTAGAGTAAATAGCTAGTGTAAATAGCAAATTGAATAAATTATCACTATTGATACCTCCAGCGACAAACGACAACATCGGCTGAAAAGCAACCATGATCGTAAATGTTACTTGTGTCAATAATTGTTCGGGGAAAAGCAGATCGCCGATTTTATATGCCACATATACCAAGGAAAGAAATAAAGCTATATTTACCAGTCTGACCATAAATATCCGCCAAAATAAATCCTGCCCATATACTAATTTATAAAAAAAACTGCCTAAGCTATAATACAATTGAGGGTAAACTGTGGCCTCACTGGCCACCAGGGTGTGACGAAAACTAAAAGGAAACTTACTGATTTCCGGCTCATAAATTCCTGACTTTGTTTGTGCATAAGACAGATTGTACTCCGGATGATAAGTGTATTTGTTGTTCCCCATTTCATCGCGTTTCGTCCCCAACAGTTGTTCGGAAGCAATAATTTCTAGAGAAGTATTGATCCCATCAGTCGGTCCATAAGGGTTACCTTCGGCGAAGTTTTGCACCTGACCGAAATGGGCTTGTTCGTCCGGAAATTGCCACATCGGGATAAAAGCTATCCACAATAACTGCTTAAGAGCCACAACTACCAATAACCACTTGATGGTTTTGTTTGAATTAACCAGAGAAAGTAAATGTTTCATTTTATTCACTACTTGCTACTATCAAAGCAGTATATCACCTTGCATTCTGATAAATTTGGGCGGCGGCATTTGCACCTAAAGCATAATATTCCTCACTTCCAACTGGCTGTTCCAAATCATGAATTTCTACTAAATGCTTTGCTAGTTTGGCCCGACTAAATAACCAATGAGTTTGATAAGTCCATTGGTTCCCAATTATTTGGTTTACTAAAAATACAGCTACCACTACAACTATAAATATTTGCTGGTAGATTTTAGGTAAAAGCTGCTGCCCCTGCCATATACACCAAGCAAATAATGGAGCAATCCCGACTAAGGAAAAAGCTAAGTAGTGAGGTGCTATATGCTGTGGCAACAAAACAAATGGAAGCAAGGTACCAAAACTTAGTAAACTCAATATATAAAACTGGGGCCTGGAAGAAGCCGAGATTTTCTTCAAGTGCCACAGGCCCAATACCAGACTTAAGCCAAATCCCAAAACCAATCCGCCCGAGATCAACTTGGCCGGCCATGTCAGAGCTTCGAAAAACAACGGGACTCCCAATAAACGCAGCAAATAAAATCTAGCCAGTCCGGCTAGTTCAACTGTCAAGGCAAAATTATACAGAGAACTAATTTGCTGTGTCGGAAAAGCGATGTAACGTAACCAAATGATACCGAATGCCACGAGCCAGTAGGGAAATAAGATCCCTCCACGTAACTTTCTATCGCTTATTATTTGGTACAAAGTAATAACTAGAGGTATGACTACAAACACTTCCGTGGTAAAAATTCCCAGGACATATATCCAAAATGCTAGGTGATATTTCTTTTCAAAGAGATACTTGAGCCAAAACACCAAAAACAAAGGACCTAAGACAAATAAGTAAGCTGCTAACCAAGACAGAGAAACTGTGTGGATTTGGTGGGTTCCATAAAAAAATGCTGCGAGTAACGAAATCGTTTCGTTTTGCCAAAGCTGCTTCACTAATTTATAGAGAATATAGACAGTTATCAGATGCGTCAACAATACCAAAACATGATATGGCCCCGGGTTTAATCCGAAAAAAAATTGTCCTAAGTAAAAAAATACTTGAGATGATAAGGGTCGGTACCAAACCGCTTCGGAGCTGGGTTTAAATAAATTTAGCACTTCCAGAAAGGTTTGACCGCGACTCACAGACAGCAACCAAAAATCGTCTTGAACGAAAAAAACAGTTAAACTTTTGCCGAAAATAAAACTGATTAAAATCTCCAATAGAATCAACATTGTCTAATTATAATAGATTAGGCTTAAACATTCGAGAATTGAAGCTCCCGCATCCTTACTGTCGGGGAATCTAAAAATACCCTTAGTCGGGGCTGAAATCCGCCGAAGCGGAAGCACTCTCTACATCCCGCGACCTGGCGACTCGCCTCGCTGAAGCTAAGGCGAAGCGGGTCGGGAAATTCCGCGTAGGCGGATTAAATGTTATACTATACCCTATGTTAAAACCGGCAATTGCAGGCGGAAAGTCAATCAGGAAAGATTTTCTGGTTTTTGGAAAACCCAAGATCACTTCGGCCGAGGTGCGCGAAGTCCTCGACACCATTCGCAGCGGCTGGTTGGGCACCGGCCCAAAAACTAAAAAATTTGAAGAGGATTTCCGACGCTATGCCCATGCCAAATACGCGATTGCCCTAAATTCATGTACCGCAGGTTTACATTTAGCTCTTGATGTCTTGGGGTTAAAAGATGGCGATGAAGTCATCACTACCCCATTGACTTTTGCATCTACTGCCAACGTGATTGTCCATCACCATGCTAGACCTATATTTGCCGATGTCAACAAACTTGATTGGAATATTGATCCGCAAGAAATAGAAAAGAAAATTACAGCCAAAACCCGCGCCATCATTCCAGTAGACCTGCACGGCCGTCCGGCCCGACTGGATGAAATCAAACGCTTGGCTCGTAAACACAAATTGTATTTGGTCGAGGACGCGGCTCATGCAGCCGAGGCCATTTATCATGGAAAAAAAGTGGGGGCAATTTCAGACTTCACCGCTTTTTCTTTTTACGTCACCAAAAATATCATGACCGGCGAGGGCGGCATGTTGACGACAAACAATCCTACCTGGGCAGAGGAAGCCAGGATCCGGAGTTTGCATGGGATTTCAAAAGACGCTTGGAAGCGTTATTCCAATGCCGGATTCACGCCTTATGAAACACTGTATCCCGGGTATAAGTACAATATGATGGATCTGGTAGCAGCCTTTGGCATTCACCAACTCAAACATGTCGAAAACAATCTCAAGATCAGACAACGTTACTGGCAGATGTATGATGCGGCGTTTGCACAAACACCGGAGTTGATTACACCAGAGCCGGAAGAAAAAAACACGCGTCATGCCCGACACTTGTATGCCATCTTAATTCGGCCGGAAAAATTGCAGCTCAACCGGAATCAATTTTTGCAAGCCCTCAAAGCTGAGGGAATCGGAGCCGGGATCCATTTTACGCCGCTGCACCTGCACAAGTTTTATCGCGAAACTTACAACTACAAAATTGGTGATTTCCCCAACAGTGAATTTGTCGGTGAGCGAACCATCTCCCTCCCGCTATCTCCAGCCATGACCAAAACCGATGTTCAGGACGTGATCGCCGCTGTTTTAAAATTGGTGGCTTACTACCGAAAATGAAAAGAAAAACGATTGTTATCACCGGTGCGGCCGGTTTCATCGGTTCATCTCTGATCAAATCACTGCTGAAAAACAAATCTGAAGTCTTTGGTATTGACAATCTGACGAATAACTACGATTCGGCATACAAACTAGCCAATCTAAAATCATTGGATCAACCCAATTTCCATTTTTACAAATTGGACATCTTAGATAAATCCGGCTTGACCCAATTTTTTACAAAAACCAAACCTGACGCGGTTGTTCATTTAGCGGCTTTGACCGGAGTTCGCGCTTCACTTTCCCAACCCGAGCTCTACTATGAGGTAAATACCCGGGGAACCAAAATAGTTTATGAAAACGCAGTCCAAGCACGCGTCAAGTCCTTTGTCTTTTCTTCATCCAGCAGCATTTACGGAAACCAATCGCAAATTCCTTTTAGCGAATCGCTAAAACCCCTACCCCAGTCTCCTTATGCCAAATCAAAAGCAGACGCTGAAAGCTTGCTTAAAAAGCTTTATCTCAAACATCATCTACCAACGACAGTTTTGCGTTTGTTTTCTGTATATGGTCCACACGGACGACCTGACATGGCTCCGTATCTATTTACCCAAGCGGCATTTACTCAAACTCCTATTTCTCAATATGGTGATGGCGCTAGCGCTCGGGATTATACTTATATTGACGATGTGGTGGCTGCGATTTTGAAAACTTTGACTGCCAACTTGCAATGGGAAATCATAAATATTGGCAACTCCTCGCCTGTGAAATTAAGTGAACTGCTTAAATTAGTGGAAAAATTAACCAACAAAAAAATTCAACGCCATATTCTTCCTGCCCAACCCGCAGAATCAAATATCACATTTGCCGATACAAGTAAAGCCAAAGGACTTTTGCGGTGGGAATCTAAAATTGATTTTGTTATTGGGATGCAAAAATTTGTTAACTGGTATAAATCTGTCAGATTACCTCAAATACGCGTATGATTAGACCATTAACTCTTCAAGAGAGTAAATCATCAGCCCATCTCCATGCGTCCGGTATGCCGGAGGACTTTTTATCTAGTTTTGGCGAGCAATTTTTGATCAAACTGCATGCCGGACTTATTGGATCATCTTCGACCATTGCTTTGGGTGAATTTCGAAACCGGAAATTAGTTGGCATCATCATTGG
>LCEX01000002.1 GCA_000995415.1 Candidatus Gottesmanbacteria bacterium GW2011_GWC1_43_10 | reverse complement strand
AAGGTGCCAGGCTATCGCTTCGCCTTCCCGATCCGGATCGGTAGCAAGTATAATCCGATCGGTTTTGTTAACAAATGTTCTAAGCTCTTTGACCCGTCTGGCTTTATCCCTGGGAATCACATATCTGGGGGTAAAATTATTTTCCACATCGACACCCAACTCGCCTTTTGGCAAATCTCTGAGATGCCCAAAAGAAGCTTCGACCCGAAAACCATCCCCCAAAAACTTAGACAGTGTCCGGGCTTTGGTCGGTGATTCAACAAGAATAAGATTCATATCTAAAGAGTGCCACGGGTAGCAAAAGTATCACGCGTATCACGAGCTTTTTTTCTTCCCGTGGTACTTGTGGTACCCGTGCTACTTGTGTTACCCACTGTTTAACCCGTATTTCCCATTTCCAAGAGCGCGTATTATACCACCTAGTTCCATCAGCGAAAGTAAACTCCCGACCTCCGATGCAGGCAACCCACTCTCCCGAATTATTTCATCATAAAGCATTTCTCCTTGAGTTAAAAGCCCAACAAGTTTCTCTTCCTCCGGACTTAAAGTGCGTCCATTATTTGATATTTTATTTGAATTTTTGATTTTTGATATTTCATTTTTGATATTGAATTCTTCCAATATATCTCCCACTTCTGTCACGATCTTGGCTCCTTGCTTGATAAGTTTACTCGGTCCGACCGATAAGTAACTCGTGATTGGGCCCGGTACCGCAAACACTTCCCGACCTTGTTCTGCTGCTAACCGCGCAGTAATGAGTGAACCGGAATCTTGTGCTCCTTCGGTCACCACAATTCCCAAAGAAATCCCTGAAATGATCCGGTTGCGGGCTGGAAATAAACCTTTAAGCACTGTGTGTCCTGGTGGGACTTCGGAAATCACGGCTCCGCTACGGGCAATAATTTCTACATACAAATCCTTATGGTCCGGAGGATAAATGATATCTACACCACAACCCAGTACGGCAATTGTGTAAGCTCCTGCTTCAATCGCCGTCCGATGTGCGACACCGTCAATACCGCGAGCCATTCCTGAGACAATTCCCAGTCCGGATAGTGCTAAATCCCGAGTTAACCGAGCCGTGATCTCCCGGCCATAAGCAGTGGGCTTGCGAGTTCCAACGATTCCGATGAATTTTTTGCCCGCAACCTCAAATGTGCCTTTTATAAATAAAGCAATGGGCGGATCGGGAATTTCCAGAAGCTGCTGGGGAAAACTACTTTCAATCCGGGTAATAATTTTGATTTCTCTCTGGAGTAATTGTTGTTCGTAAGTACGAGGGTCAAATCCAGCGCGAAAATCAACTAACTTTTGGGTCAGTTTTCCCCCCAACCCTATCTTTATTAGTTCCTCGGCGGAAGCACTCCAGGCCTTTTGAGCTGACCCAAAATACTCTGTCAGCAACTTAAACCTCTGCGGCCCAATTCCGGGAAATGCCGCAAACGCTACATAAGCTTCACGTTCTGTCATATATAAATAATCAACCTCGGAGGTTGATTACCTACGCAACCTTGGGTTTTAATTTTTTTCCTGAATCAATTTATGATACGCATAAATAAACATTCCGGCTGACCAGGCAAAAGGGGTTTCCGCCTGATAAAATCTGCGGCTTACCGGCTGGCCATCTTTTTCATAAATTTCATAAACTCCCTGGTGTTTTACAATTTGGTTGCTTATTGCCCTCAAAACTACCATAGATTTTTTCTTCTGTCCATATTTTTTGAGGACTAAAGAATATAATATCCCCGGCTGCAACCATAGACATCCGCGATTGTGATAGTCACCCATGCCGACCAAATGATTCCAAAACGGGATTCTAGCCCAAGGATATTTGGGATAATTTTCTTCCAAAGTAAAATCATGCCAACAAAATTTATCTGCAAACTTCAAGATCTGTTTACTTTGAGCGCTGTCCGCCAACCCGCTCCAACACGCCAGCATGTTACCATGCGAATAAAAATAATGATGGCGTTTATAGTCAATCCAGTCGGAAAAATAGTTTTCTTTCCAAAATTCGCGGTTAACCCATTCTTTTACGTCAGCACTCAATCTACTAAACTTTTCTGCATCCGCTTTATTATTTAATAATTTGGCTAAACCACTCATGTCTTCCAGAGCTTTCCAATACAAAACATTGGTATAAAGTGTCTTACCCACTTTTAGTACCGCGTCTGCCCACTCACACAAAAACCAGTCACGAAGCAAGTGGTTGTGACTTCGACCGATATACCAAGTCAACGCTTTTTTGAGCTGGGAATAATGTTTTTGCGCAAAATTAAAATCCTGGGTTCTGTTGACATATTCCCAAGTCGCCAACACTGTCAATAATCCGCCATCCAGTACCAATCCTGCCAACGGCCGCTGCCGAAAACTCGGTTTGAGTTTTGGAAAAAAGACAGGTCGCCCCAAATATTTACTAATAGTGGTAGGCGCTCTAAGTAAACAGTAAGGAATCAAGCCGTCATCTCTTTGTTGGTCTAAAAAACTTGAGAGAGTAGTTTTTGAGTGTTTGGATAACCCGGAAACATTTGCGCCAAAGGTCGCAAACAGACTATCTCTGGCCCACAGGTCGACAAAATGGTGCCGACCACAAATGATTCCTTGGTTAGTCAGACAATTTGACAAGGCAGCACGTGCAATTTTGTACGCTTGTTTGATCAGATTTAAGTTTTCCATCCTGCCAAAATTTGCTTCCCCACCTCTTCCCACTCTTTAATGTATGAAGTTAGGGCCACTCCAATTGATTGTTTTTTTAGTTTATCCACGATATACACAGTCGGCAAATCCACTGTCATTACTCGTAAATTAGCATGAATTTTGTTAAGAAGCATTTCAACTCCATATCCGGTAGTTTTCATGGTTTCAAAGTGAGAATCTACATTTTTTCGTAAAACCACCCGGACACCGGAAATTGCCGGAACCGGACCCAAAAGTTTAAACCGCAAAAATCGCACTGCTCCAAGTACCATATCAACCCGGTTGTTTAAAATCGGCGCGATCAATTTTTCCAGGTCTTTGTGTGTTAGTCCCACTATGTCTCCATCCAAAAACATGAGCACTTCTCCCCCGCTTTCCTTTATTCCTTGAGCTAGTGCCCAACCTTTTCCGTGATTTTGTTTTAGTTTAACAAAGCGAATATTTACGCCTAAATCCCAGACTACCAAATCACTTCCATCGGTTGAACCGTCATCCACTACCACAATTTCCGGCTGCATTGGCCAACTGCCAACTATTTTAATCACATCTCCGATAGTTTTTTCCTCATTAAAAATCGGAATAATCACGGAGATGTTTGCTCTTTTGATCATAATTAGCTTGAGTTACAAAATGAAGTTTGATTTCGGATTATAGTTTCCTCCTCTTCATGAAGAGCGAAGGTCAGGAGGAGTTGTCTAATGTAACTAACTCACCCTAACCCTCTCTTACGAAGAGAGGGAACCAATAATCCAAAATTGAAATGTTATTTTCGTAACTCTTGTAGAGTTTACCTCTTAAACCATTCTTCTAAAATTTTTTCAGAATTGGGGGCCTGCCCCCCGAAGCCTTGGCGAAGGGGGGCAAAGGCCGTAAACCAAGCATGGGTTTTGTTATCCGGATCGCCAAATTCAGCTGTACCAGTTTTGCACGCTACCGGAACACTGCGTTTTTCACCTTTTCCACCGGCATCATCCAATGTTTCCCGCATAACTGTAAAATCAAACAGCGGCCACCCCGTACCTTGGTATCCAACATCATCGCCTTTACTGCAAGCTCTCCGCATCCCCTCGGTGACTGTCTCAATGGTCTCTTTCTTAATTTTCAAATCAGTACAACTGCGAACTGCGTCCGCCAAAGGCGGATCTGGGCCAGAGGCCCATCGGCCGTTGGTTGAGGCCTTTGGCCGAAACTGCGAACTGCGAACTTTTAGTAACGTCGGCTCGCACAATACTCCACCGCTAGCTACGGCATTGGTCCACAAATTGACTTGTAAAGGAGTCGTTTGAAGTTCTCCTTGACCAATAGCCAAATGATATGTATCTCCCAAATACCAGTCAGTTCCAAACACTTTTTTCCGCCACTCCGGATCCGGCATCACCCCTTCAGCTTCACCGGGAAGCTCGATACCGGTTTTTTGGTCCAGACCAAATTTTTTCCCCCATTTCGCAATTGTCTCTACACCAGTCAACTGCCCTGCATTGTAAAAATAAATGTCATTACTTCTGGCTATGGCTTTAAAGATGTCTACCTGACCCTCGGTCTTACCATATCCGGTAAAATACCAGTTGGCAAAACTAAATTCGCCGATCCGCAAAATTCCTATGTCTTCAATCTGTGTCTCTTTGGTGATTTTTCCTGATTCCAAACCCGCAGTAGATACAATCAGCTTAAATATGGATCCCGGTGGATAAACACCGCTTACAGTGCGGTTAAACAATGGTTGCTCTGGACTCTCTAACAAAGTTTGGAAATCTTTTGTAGTCAAACCCTGATGGATCAAATTGGGATTAAAGGCCGGGGTTGAGACTAAGGCCAAAATTTCTCCGGTCTTGGGCTTGGAGACGACCACCGCACCGGCACTTTCTCCCATCGCTTGGTAAGCTACCCGCTGTAAGTCTAAATCCAGGGCTAGCGTCAAATCTTGCCCGGGAAGCGGATCCACTTTGCCCAAGGAACGGATTCTGTGGTTTTCGGCATCGACTTCGATCAACTCCTTACCGTCAACCCCGCGGAGTTTTTTTTCAAAAGTCGCTTCCAATCCCATTCGTCCCAACCGATCGCCTATCAAATAAT
Source organism: Candidatus Gottesmanbacteria bacterium GW2011_GWC1_43_10 (assembly GCA_000995415.1). Lineage (GTDB taxonomy): Bacteria > Patescibacteriota > Microgenomatia > UBA10105 > UBA10105 > UBA10105. Next base: position 94,097 of record LCEX01000002.1, on the reverse strand, counting down.
CTTGGTATAAATAATACGGATTGGCTATTTCATCAGCATTGATCTCGGATAAGTAACCCAAAACATGCGCTGTTTCCAAAGGGTATAGATACTGGCGCAAAAAATCCCGTTCCAAAAATGCATCTTCTTTACTTGCTGGAGGCAAGCTTTCCCATTTGCTTTGTGTCAAAAACTTAGTTTGGCAGGGGAGGTTTTTTTGACAACTGCCGGTGGCCCGAAATCCTGGTACATTTTCTACCAATGGCTTGCCCATGCGATCACGCAAAATGCCACGAGGCGCGTGAATGATCGCGGTCCGAACACGATTGCCTTCGGACAGCTCACGATTTTCTTTTCCTTCAACCACTGTCAAGTGGAAAAGTCGTACCACCAGCCCAAACCAACCCACAATAAGCAACATGTAAAGCAAAGTGATTCGTGCTCCCCAACCGGTAAGTTTTGGACCGTTTTGCCGGCGCTTTTTGCTAAATTGAACTACATTATCCGAAAAAGCTTTTCCTAGTTTTACCATACGGCGATTGGTTGCTTTGAAGTACTAATTAAACTAGTTTTAAACCCGTCGCAAAAATATAAATTAGGCTTGATAAAATGGCTCCGCCAACAATTTGTGCAAGCGTATGTTTACCTAGATATATCCTGGCCCAACCGACGCTGACGATGAGTAATCCACCCCAAAGTAGAAATCCAGGCATCGATCTAAAGACGATTAAACTAAATAGCGTCACCCCAGCACTATGAGCAGAAATTTTCCAGTAAAAAGTGATTAAAGTAAACAAGGCAAACCAAACCAAAATAATTTCTGCCAATCTGGTCAATTGGTAAAAACTGCCCCAATTTAAACCTACTATCAGCAATACATTACAAAACAATACCCAGAAATTAAACGCCGGACGCTCCTTGCGGATCGGTATATCCCAATCGCTCACTCGGTGAGTCAGTTTCAAAAAAGTGAGTCCGAGTATTCCCGGTAATACGCCTAGTCCAAAAATGATACTTATGGCAGTCGCAAATTGAGTAGAAGTAGAAACTGTCTCTTCTAGTTTAAAGAGTAACAAAAGCGGGATAAATAAAAGCGGCGAGAGAATGGCAGATATAGTTCGGGCGAGACGATACATTATAATTATCCAATAATCCAATTTCAAATTTCAAATTATCCAATGTCTAATTATTTGTTTAACTATTATTGGTACTTATTGGATAATTGGATTATTTGATAATTGGATAATTTATTTGAGTCCTCCGGTCACGCGCACGCGCTGCAGCAACTCTTCATTTTCAAAAAGCTTGAGTGCTCCGCGAACCACTGCCGTTTGCGGATCTTCTGCCCGCCATACCGGCATTTTGACTTCTTGCGCAATCAGTTTATCGATGCCGCTAAGTTGTGATCCCCCACCTGCCAATGTGACTCCTTGTTCCATGATGTCACCGATAAACTCCGGCGGGGTTTCTTCAATCACTTCTTTGACGCCGGCGATGATCTGGTTGACGACGTCAGCCAAAGCTTCGCGGATTTCTGTCGCGTTGAATTTTATCGATTTGGGAAGTCCCGCCTCAAGATCCCTACCACGTACCACTGTTTGTTTATTGTCATCAGTCATAAAAGCCGAACCGATAGATATTTTGACATCTTCGGCTGTTTGTTCACCGATGAGTAATGCATGCTTGAGTCGGGCAAAAGTCACCACTGCTTGATCCATCGCATCTCCGGCCACTCGGATCGAACGGTTGACAACAATTCCACCCAAGGAAATCACCGCAATTTCACTCGTCCCTCCGCCAATGTCGACGATCAGCGAACCCTTGGATTCCTGCACTGGTAAACCCGCTCCGATCGCTGCAGCCATCGGTTCCTCTATCAAATAAGCCAGGCGCGCGCCTGCATCCAGAGCTGCTTCCTGGACTGCCCGGCGTTCCACTTCGGTTACTCCTGAGGGAATCCCGATGATCACTTTGGGTCGGGGAATGTTGGGTAGATATTTTTGCGGTCGCTCATGGACGAGTTTGATGTAATGGGCCAGCATAGCTTCGGTAGCATCAAAATCGGATATCACTCCCCGACGAAGTGGCCGCAATGCTTCAATTGACTGCGGCGTTTTTCCCAACATCCGCTTGGCTTCACTTCCCACCGCCAACACTTTTTTTGTCTTTCTGTGTCGCGCCACCACTGATGGTTCACGGATCACGATCCCTTTACCTTTGATAGCTACCAAAGTATTGGCCGTACCCAGATCAATAGCTAAATCATGAGAAAATAAACCGAAGAAAAAATCAAGCATAATTATCCAATAATCCAATTTCAAATTTCAAATTATCCAATTTTTAATTATTTATTATTGTCACTTATTGGATAATTGGATTATTTGATGATTGGATAATTTCTATCGCAGTATAGCATAACTTAAGTATGATAAAATCTGTGTATGCGAATTTTACGACTGGCAAATAAAATCATCGAATACGGCTTTTACACGCTGTTTTTTGCCACTCCCCTGCTTTTTAATCCTTCCCGCACTCTACCTTCGTTTGAATTATTTGAATGGAACAAGATGATGTTTGTTTATGCACTTACCTCCCTGATAGTTAGTAGCTGGATCGCAAAAATGATTCTACAACGAAAAATTCTCATCCAAAGAACCCCTTTTAATTTACCTCTACTACTTTTTCTACTTTCCCAAGGTTTATCTACCTTGTTCTCGATTGACCCACATGTTTCAATATTTGGTTATTATTCGCGCTTCCATGGCGGACTGCTTTCCACCTTCACTTATGTCCTCCTCTACTTTGCTTTTGTTTCAAATCGGGAAGTGATCAAGATCAACAAATTACTCTCGTTCGCGCTGGCGTCAGGGGCTTTAGTCGCTACCTATGGCATCTTGGAAAAATTTGGCATTGATGCTCAAATGTGGGTTCAAGATGTGCGGGCGCGAGTTTTTTCAACTCTTGGCCAACCAAATTGGCTAGCAGCCTATCTTGTGGTTCTACTACTCATAAGTCTCGGGGTTTTAACTGCAAAATTTAAAGATCAAAATGAAAAATTACAATTTAAAAAAATTTATCATTTTGGATTGTCATTTTTAATTTTGATTTTTTATATTTGCATTTTACTTACCAAATCCCGCTCGGGGTTCTTGGGCTTTTGGGCAGCAAATGCAGTATTTTGGATGGGAACATTTATGGTTCCGCTGTTTCGTCATCCTGGTAAGTCCCGCCTAAACGGGACGCATCCAGGATCTGAAACTATAACGGATTCTGGACGCACTTCGTTTGCCAGAATGACAACTTTTATAATTCTTAACTCCCTATTTCTCATCCTTAATTTTTTCGTTCGAACTCCATTTCCCCAATATAACCAATATCTAACTACTCAATTGTTCCAGAAGGAACCAGTCCCAGAAGAAAAAGCTCCCGTGGGTGATTCGGTAATAAATGTCGGTATCACCGACTCGGCTGATATCAGAAGAATCGTCTGGAAAGGTGCCTTGGATATCGCCCGTGCATATCCGCTTTTTGGAACCGGACCGGAAACATTTGCTTACGCATATTATAAATACCGACCGGCCCAACATAATCTCACCAGTGAATGGGATTTCTTGTATAACCGCGCGCATAATGAGTTTCTAAACATCGCCGCCACTTCGGGATTTTTGGGATTGGGGTTATATCTTTTACTCATTATTTCTGTAATCATTTGGGGAGTAAAATCCCTTCTCACAATAAAACAATCTAACAATAAAACAATTTTAATAGCCCTTCTTGCCTCCTATATTTCCATCCTTATTACCAATTTCTTTGGCTTTTCCGTGGTCATCATCGGGCTGTATTTTTTCCTCATCCCAGCCATCAGTTTCGCGCTGGTTCATCCAGAATATACTTCGGATAAATCTATCACCGTCAATCCACCACAATATATCTTGATCGCTTTGATATTGGGGTTAACGATTTATGCTTGGTTTACACTCGGAAGATTTTGGTTAAGCGACTCACTGTATGCTAAAAGCCATGCCCTGACGAAACAAAACAATTACCGCGAGGCCTATTCCTACATCGTCGCGGCGACCAATTTCCGTAGCGATGAACCTGTCTATCATGATGAACGAGCTTCAATCGCTAGCAATCTGGCCTATGTCGCTTTGGAAAATCAATCGGCTACCCTGGCTGCTGATTTGGCCAAAGAGGCAATCACCGAATCAAGCCAAGCTCTCAAAACCAGTCCGCAAAATGTCAACTTTTGGAAGACGCGCACCCGAATATTCTTTTTACTTGCCAGTGTCGAACCGACGTTCATCGATGAAGCACTATCTTCTATTTTGATTGCCCAACAGTTGGCCCCAACAGACGCCAAAGTCGCATACAATGTCGCAGTCCTTTATGGCCGTGCGGGCAAGAACGAAGAGGCCATCGCCACACTCAAACGGACCATCGACTTGAAACCTGACTATCGTGACGCCTATATAGCTTTAGCCATCTTTTATCAGGATGAAAAACAAAACCCCAAGGCCAAAGCTATTTTGGAAGAGGCATTGAGAAAGATAAATCCTGATGATACGGAAATAAAACAAAGGTTAGAACAAATCAAGTAGTTCAAAGTTAGAAGTTCAAAGTTCGAAGAACTGATATTAAATATACTTTTCTACGATGAACTTCGAACTATTAACTGAAGTATGAAACCCATCATCACTACACCAAACCAAGTTTTGACTACACGAGCTAAACCTGTGCCCAAAATAAACCACAAAACAATTCAAGTGATCACTGAAATGCGTGACGCGCTCATCAAACAAGATCAACCTAAAGGTGTCGGATTGGCAGCTCCACAAATCGGTATCTCCTGGCGCATCTTTCTCATCCGCCCCCAAGAGACAGATCCGATCCGCGTCTTTTTAAATCCTCAAATCATTGTCAAAAGTAAAAAAATGGTTGATGGGATACCGGATGCAGATCATCGCCTTGAAGGCTGCCTCTCAATCCCGCAAGTTTGGGGTAGTGTCAGACGGCATGAATCAGTCACGATCAAATATCTGGATGAAAAAGGTGACGAAATAACCGAAAAATTTAGTGGTTTTCCCGCAGTCATAATCCAACACGAACTTGACCATCTCGATGGTATTCTCTTTACCCGCCGCGTGATTGAACAAAAAGGCAAGCTCTATAAACCCGGAGTCGATGATGATGGGAAAGAAATCCTAGAGCCACTGGAAATTTAATTGTTATATTGCTAAGTTGTTTTATTGCTGATGGAGAAAAAATATTTACAACTTAATGATATTACAGCTTATAAAAGAGCGTTTCACTTATCCAACTATGTGTGGCGTATTGTTATCAATTGGAATTTTTTCGCTAAAGATACTGTTGGTAAACAATACATAAAAGCTGTCGATTCAATTTCCGCAAATATTGCTGAGGGATTCGGGCGTTTCGGCAAAAAAGATAAAGTTATGTTTTATCGATATGGTTATGGTTCTATCAAAGAATCGCTTGATTGGAACGAAAAAGCAAAAGTAAGAATACTGCTTTCTAAAGAAGAGTATCAATACATCCTTAAAGAACTAGTTGAACTATCCAAGGACATACATGGATTGATTAAGTTCACAAATGAAAAACTCAACAAATAACAATAAAACAATAGAGCAATTAAACAATAAGCTTATAAAGCTAGCTTTTTTTGGTACTCCCGACTACTCACTCATAGTTCTGGAGAGTCTTTTTGCCGCTGGTTTTCCGATTGTTTGCGTCGTAACCAAGCCTCCCCGGCCAATTGGCCGCAAACAAATTTTGACTCCGACTCCGGTGTCAGTTTGGGCAGAGAAAAATAAAATTCCAGTTCTCACTCCACAGTCTTATCCAGATAAACCTTGGTTATTTGCTAGTGAAGATGAAACAACAAAACAAGTGTTAAAATTTCAACCAGAATTATTAGTCAGTGCCGACTACACCCAAAAAATTCCCATGAGTCTAGTTGAACAAGTAAAGTATAGTGGGTTGAATATTCACCCCTCTCTACTTCCCGCTTATCGCGGCCCCGCTCCTGTCCCCTGGGCCATTGCAAATGGTGAAAAAGAAACCGGCGTTTCACTTGTCACTTTAGCAGAAAAGTTTGATGCCGGAAAAGTCATCGCTCAAGAAAAAGAAAAGATCTCACCAACAGATACCACAGATTCGTTACTCACCAAACTCTTTACCAAAGGCGGAGAATTGTTAATAAAGACTTTAACCCCTCCTAACCTCCCCTTTCTTAAAGGGGAGGAATCCCCTCTCTTTATGAAAGAGAGGGTTAGGGTGAGTTATTATCCAAGACTCACCCGTGACACAGGTTTTGAACCTTGGGAAAATATTAAAGAAGCAATAACAACCGGTAAAGAAGCTATAAGAATTGATCGCAAATGGCGGGCTTTTCACCCCTGGCCGGGAATTTGGACGAAAATAAAGTTGAAAGTTCAAAGTTCGAAGTTCGAAGAAAAAAGGTTAAAAATTTTGAAACTGCATCTAACTATGAACTATGAACTTCGAACTATGAACTTAGTTCTCGATGAACTTCAACTCGAAGGCAAACAACCGGTAAGTGGAAATCATCTTACCGAACTTCTCTCCCACCTGAATTTCAACCCCTGATGGAATAAAATCATCGTTGTCATTTACTGAAGTTTGTGATACCTTGACTATATGAAAAATGATCTCTCTGCCACGGCTACCAAAGGAGATATTGAAGAAGCTATTGCCCAAATCGTCAATGCTGTCACTAAGACCATGGCTACAAAGGATGATATTGCCGATGTAAGAGGTGATATTACGCAACTCAAGGGTGACGTTAACCAACTCAAGGGTGACGTTAACCAACTCAACGGTGACGTTAAGGAACTTAATGAAAAAGTGGACCATTTACAAACTGATATGACCGACGTAAAAAGACGCGTCATTGATTTGGAACACGATACGCCGACTCAAAAAGAAGTTGATGACCTCAAAAAATTCGTCGGCTTTCCTTACAAAACCTGATCCTCTTGTTTGTTTGTTGAATCTAAAATCCGTGTTACTGAAGTGAGTCACCTAACAAAGTTGAATATATGTACTGTGTGCTGTAGGACTCTGTTTGAAAAGTCTCTATCCCCCTCTCTTAAGATAAGAGAGGGTTGGGGTGAGTTATGAATAGAACCCGGATTATCTGCATCATAACCCCTCCTCACCTCCCCTTATTTTAAGGGGAGGATTTATTCTTAGGCTAGGAACTTTCCAAACAGGCTCTCAAAGACTTACTTGAGCCAGTAGAGGATATAAGCTGCGTCCATCATGTTGACTTTGCCATCAACCGGATGCCCATCTCCTTGACTGGTGAGAAAGTTAATCAAGGCATTTTTCAAATCAGCAACCGTGTATGAGGGTGACGGCGAAGCTGACGGTAAAGGTGTGGCTGTCGGCGTTGGCGATGCCGGCTTCGGTGTGGCCGATGGTGTAGGAGTAGGCGAAGCTGGTTTGGGTGTCGCAGACGGAGTTGGCGTAGGCGACGCTGGTTTCGGCGTGGCTGAAGGTGTCGGTGTCGGACTGGCCGGCTTCGGTGTGGCCGATGGTGTAGGAGTCGGCGTGGGTGATGGTGTCGGTACTGGAGTAGATGAAGGCGTTGGACTTGGGGTAGGCGTCGGAGTTGGCCCAACGATATTTACAGTGACGATCGAAGTCGGTTGCGCCAAAATATCCAATGGATCTCCTACCCCGCCCGGCGGTTTGATCACTACATTTGAATCTATAGTTGCACCAGAGGCTGTATATTTAAATGTCAAAGTCGTCGATCCCGCGAGGCTCCCTGCTTGAAATGTCAACTTCGTCACTGGTGAAAAAGTGCCCAAAAATGTACCAGTTGCTGCCCCGGCTGTCCAGTCAAATGCCGCAATCCCAAATTCGATTACACCTCGGCCGTCCGGACATTTGGTGGCATCACCGTTAACTAGGCCCGTGTTGGCACAAGCTATGACCCGCGCCGCATCGAAACCGCCGTCTGCATCAACCGGAGCATAAGTTTTAAAAATACTCTGCCCGTCGATTTCTTTCGTCACACCATTTGGGGAAACCAACGTCAGTTTGGTCGGGTCAAAGTTCACCAAAATATCAGCTCCGACTATCGCCTGAACTGTAGAACTCAAATTGACCCACACCGGTACACTCATGACTTGACCGGGAGATAGCGTGACTGTTGTCGGATTAAATGACAACACCGCATCGAAATTGGCAGCTTTGGGCCGGATTTCCTGGCGTTTTTTGACCAGACTAAAAATGAGGAATACCGCGATGGCCAAAAAGACCAGCACTGCCAGTGGCAAAATCCTGGATCTATTTTCCCGTAAATAATCCATCAAGTTTTTCATGAACTTAAATATCATCATCTCACTTTCAAAGGGGCTGTCAAGAGTCTAGTTCAACCATTCGATCACAAATCCTCCGTCCAACATATTTACTTTCTGATCCACCGGCCGAAAACCACTATCGGCAAAAGTCAAATAGTTGAGAAATAAATTCTTCAAGTCTTGCGCTGAAAACGCCGGTGACGGAGTGGGAGTCGGACTGCTATTTGATGAAAACGGATGTTTATATATGAGAACCTTTCCTCTGTTGGCATCATACATGTATAGATTATCCAGTTTATCGAATGTAGCCGCTATCGGCCAGCCGTAATAATCATTGAGTTGTCCATCCGGAGCGGCATAATCATAATCACTGGGATTATTAGGATTAACCTTAGTCGGATCAAGATAATACTCCACAAAACGCTTACTGGAAACAGGGTTGAGTCCGACCACCATGATGTTGGCACTGTTAAAAGCGGGTTCGAAAATCATATGAGTGTAGGGATTGGGGGTTCTATTCCAAGGGAACTCTTTTGTGGCCGGTATGGCAAATTGAATAGATAAGGGATTTGTAGGTATATTTTCACTGGCAAACATTAATAATCGCCAATTCCCTGCAGTTTCAGGAAAATGATCGGAGATATACAAGTTGCCTTTTTGGTCAAATGATATGGCCCCGGGATAACAAAGCATTGTCAAATCGGCCACTTGACCATTATAGGCATTGGGGGCAGGAATTTGTCCCCGATTGCATTGATTACCTGTAAGTGATAATTGTCCCAAAATGATATCAACTACTGGGTTGGTTAGAGGATCACGAATGCGCAACACTCTATGTTGGTCTGTCTGAGAAATCCACAGGTATTTCCCATCGATAGTGGGAGCTAAACCGCGGACTCCGTAAAACGCATCGTCGATCACTACTTCTCCTCCACCCAAAACCGGCACCGGGGATTTGATGGTAGTCAAGGGTTGGCTCGTAGTAGTCAATGGGGATTGATAGACAAGAATTTCAGCAACACGAGTGGTCCAAACTCGGTTTGCCGCATCAGTTTTGGTTTGAAGAAAGATTTCCTTGTCATTTTTAGAAGGAAAAAATCCCGCGGGAGCTTGGCCATTGGTCAGGTTTTGCGGATTATCCCAAAAAAGCAGCCGACTGTCGGCGATGATTAATTGATTATCGGTAACCGTCACTCCACCCCAGGAAGGATGCTCCAATCTGCGGGCGGTAGATAGATTGTATCCGCCAGGATAAAAAAGGTCTCTATCACGGACATATCCATCGGCGGTCGGGGCAAAACGATAGACATTATGGTTAAGGTAGGTAGACACTAGAACGTTTCCCAATGAGTCAATTCCTAAAGATCCGGCCGTGCCGTTGGCGGTATCGAACTGAGCAATCATCTGCCGATTAGTGCTGGAGGTATCCCAAAGTTGGACTTTGCCGAATAAATCTATCACCCAAATACCTTTCCCGTTGGCATCTGTTTCCAAACCTTGGGGATTACTTATACCAGATATCAATATATCGGTAGCGGGCATACCGGTAACAAAAGGTGGAGCAAAAAAAGTTACCCGGTTGTTATAAGTCTCAACTACATAAAGAATCCCGTTACTGTCAAAACGCAAAGCTGCCGGACCTTTCATTTGATTTAGACTGGTGCCTTCTTGTCGGGAAGTAAAATCCGGCTGGCCAAGAACCAAGTCGGCAGTTTTACTAATTGAACCGTCGATTTGCTTTGGAAATCTTAAAACTCGGTTATTGCCGCCGTCGGCGATCCATAAATTACCGGCTTGGTCTAGGGTAACCCCCGCTCCAGCGGTACTTATCCCGAAAAAACATAGGGAAGAATTGGTTGGTTGGGGTATATCTCCATTGTATTCTTGAGTAAAATTACACCTATTACCGGAGAAATCAGATTGACCCCAAACTTCGTCGGCAACAACGTCGGTAGTAAAGGGACTGAGATATTTGAGAACGCGGTTGTTTCTGAAGTCGGGAACCCACAACGTACTTGCGTTGTCGATATACATGTTTGTGAATGATTTGTCTTCCAAAACAGTTTGTGTCCATTCGGGAACTCCACACAAAGTACTGGCTGAAGAGGGAGGGCGGTTGGGATAAGTTTGAAAGCTGGAATCGAGGTTACAAGCACCATAGTCGGATCCCGAAGGTTGACCAATGACAATCTCTGTTTGGCAAGGAGGATCTTGACCGTAACACCTGTTAAGATCAACCCCTAGGATTCGGTTATTGCCAGAATCCCAAATATAAGCTCTACCAGGACTGGTTGAACGATCAACGATGATTCCTCCTGGTTCATTTAGCTTATATGGAACAATTTCGCGGGCAGAAATTTCGGTAAAATCACGCTCGCCAATCTCAATGTCTGCCCACAAGTCACCGGAGATCCCGCGGATAGGACTAGCTAGCGCTTGATCAACTTGTGATACGGAGATAAAAAAAACTGCCAAAGATAAAACAGTTTTAAATAACCTTCTAAACATAATCTCTAATATTACTGCAACCAATGTATCACGTATCCGCCATCCAGCAGGTTAACCTTTTCGTCCTTCGGCCGAAAACTCCTATCGGCAGAAGTTAAATAATTAAAAAATAAGTTCTTTAGATCTTGCGAAGAATATGATGGTGAAGGTGTCGGAGTAGGAAAGGCTGTTGGTGATGGAGTGGGAGAAGTATTGCCGACGTTTGTACACGGTCCGATCACATTTGAAAGTGTATGATAAATCCGGTTTTGGCCGTCGGCAGTCACTCCGTATATATCCGCTCGTAACATCTTTCCGGCAAAATTTCCAGGCAACGTTCCTATTGTCAATCCATAGGCACAAGCCCCATTTGGCGGGCAAGCTCCGACTAAGTCCGATCGCACATTATTGGCCGGTGTAGTTAGTGAAAACTTAGATTGTGGTTCTTGGTCAGGATAAATATCCAAACGGACATTAATAGGATCGGAAGTACGACTATCGTGTACCCAACCTCCGTTGTAAGTACAACTCAAACTATCTACATAACCGAAAATTTCATTTCTGATTGGGGTTTGCGGGTACCAAAAGTTGGAATCTTGCGCTCGCACCAATTTCCATCTTAAATCCTGTCCTTGTGGATCATTGTCTTTTAGATTACCGGTAGCTACAAATGTGCGAAAACTATACCAGGCGCCAGGAGCAAACTTATAACGCACAATCCCTTCATTGGTCCCGATAGGAATCCAGTTACCCCAAAATGGCCCTGCACCATAACTACCACCGGTGTTGATACGAGTAATTCCTGACTGCGAAAAAAGGTCCAGTTGTGGTTGGTTGGCTTGTAGCGACGGCCAGCTAAAAGCAAGATAACTTCCCGGTCGGCCGTCAGTGGTGATTGGTTCCACAGGTGGAATACCCAAATATTTATCGACACTTATTCCCACCCCCTGGTCAGAAGAGCTGTAAAGCAATGCTCCCCAATTTTCGATGTTGTAGCCTAAATCTTTATATTGCTGGGGTAGATTGGCGTAGGCAGAGTAATAAAGTGGGATCCCCAAATACCAGTTTAAGGCTACATCAAAAGTTTTGATTTGGTTGCCGCTGGGATTACGGTAGGCTGCCCGACCGAATGGTCCTCGAAAGTTGGGATTCGGATTTTGGCTGCCAGCAGCAAATAAAGTTGAGAGTTGATTATCCTGAGTGACCGCAAATTTACCGGCACAACTGGCACCATTATCTTTACAGTAAGTGGTCTTGGTATCGACTACTACCACGTCTTGCAAAACCGGATGAAAATAAATAGAAATATCTTGCCAAAAATCAGTTTGCCACTGGTTCACATAGGTCGGGTTGGTGAGGTAATCACCGGGAGATGGATTAAAGCCAAAATTAAAGTTGACTTCCCGAGAAGAAACATTGATTACATTATTGCTCAAAGCTACAGTAGTTGGGTTGATATTTCCCAAGCAGCCTTCTGCCACAAACCCGCCCTGGGTGGGATTGTGAGCAGATAAACTTCCGCCGCAGTAACAAGAGTCGTCGTTATCCAAATTTGCAGCCGTACACGACAAACTGGTATCTTGCCATTCTGGAATTTTTAAAACATACATCTGGTTATAAAGTTCGTTATTTTTTAGCGGCGCGTTGCCGGATTTACTCCGCACATCTTGATTTAACCAACACATTTGCCGTTCTGTGAGATTCCATGGGAAATGCCAGATAGGGGTGGTAAATAAAGCTCCTCCTTGTCCGTAATCAATGATGTTGCCAAAATCAGGCGTATTTGCTGGTAAACGATCGTCTTTTAGGTACACGATACCCCCACCGTAACGTTTACTTACTCCTATCGTCACATGCCCATCCGGACTCGTGATATAAGCATCACCAGCCTCTTGTGGAGGCATAGAATAAGCGCATTGTGCATGAGCTTTTTTGGCTAAAAAGCTGACACTTAGAATGACAAAGCTGGCAACCAAAAACAATCGCAAAATCAATTTACGCCAATAGTTCATGTATACTCATTGTAGAGGAGTGTAATTTTGAAGTAAAGAAATGAAAAGAAGAATTTTGGAAGTTAGGCGGCAATTCTGACTGGGACTTTGGTCAAGCTGCCCAGATGGCCGTCTTTTTTGAGTTTTGAAATGCAGTCAGTACACAGTTTGACGCGGCGGATCGTGCCATCAACCAACATCCGCATGTTTTTCAAGTTGGCTTTGAATAACTTCACCGACTTTTGGGCTTTGTGTTTCCACGAACCTCCGGCCACCCCTTTGTGGTGCTGGCTGCGAGTACTTGCCTTATTACCTTTGTGACAATTAAAACATCGATAAGCCATAAAATAAAAATCCGAAATCCGAATATCGAAACTCGAAAACTTAAATTGTCCTGCCCTTCTTATCTCGAATTTCGTGCTTCGAACTTCGAATTTACACTCATATCTTATCATAATTTTCCTCTCTTGACAACAGTTTGAAAACCTTTTACGCTGGTTACATATGCCACGCAGAAAATCCAGATCCAGTAGCAACAGTTTTATTTCCCCTATCAATCCCTCACTTCACTTTGTGATCTTTCTTATTTTAGCTCTGGTACTAGTAGTCGTGGTCGCTGCAGCAATGCAAAAGACGAGTACTGACACTCGGGCCCTCCTTGTTTGTCCACAGCAAAGCACTGATCAGGTTAGGCTGGTTGAAGAGTTGTCCAAACGCTGTCCATATGGTGTCCAGTTCGTCAAAGACCAAAATAACTGCGGCGTCTGGGTTTGTCGTACAAGTCCAGCTCCCAAAGCCACAATTGCTCCCAAAAAAGTCAGGTAAAACTTTTATTTCCGCTTGTCGTTTAAACTCCCATCACGTATACTAAACAATGAATTTGATATGGAAAATATTTTAAATAGTCCTGTGTCGTTTTTGTTTTATGTGGCGGCACTCATCGTGGCTATCACCATCCATGAATTTTCACATGCCTGGTCGGCCGACCATCTGGGAGATCCGACACCCAGGCTCCAGGGCAGGCTAACACTAAATCCTCTGGCACATCTGGATCCATTGGGAACAATTCTCCTGTTTTTAGTTCATTTTGGCTGGGGCAAGCCGGTGCAATTTGATCCGTTTAATTTAAGAAATCCCCGGAGGGACGCGGCGCTCATCTCTCTGGCAGGTCCAGCTGCAAATTTGCTTTTGGCTACAGTTTGCTCTATAGCTCTACGGATTTTGTCTCCGCTACAGTTGCCTGTCCTATCGCATACGCCGTTTGCGGTGGCAGTGGGCTCGGTGACGATAATTGCCTTTTTACAAATACTGATTGTGATGAATGTAGTGCTGGCGGTATTTAATCTGATCCCGATTCATCCCTTGGACGGGTTCAAAATCGTGGGTGGATTTTTGTCGCCTCAACAAGCCAAAGAGTGGTATTCGCTCGAACGTTACGGGATGATTTTTCTGCTGTTTTTACTTTTTCCCTGGTTTGGCCCGGCCCCAATCTCCCTGATCCTAAATCCCGTAGTCAATTTTTTCCTAAATCTCCTACTTCCCGGCTCCGGCAGTTTGGTTTAATCCAAAGTTTTTATTGAAAATGCATGAAAGCAATTCCATCATATTTTTCATAACCAGCTTCTGATTTTTTTTATACTCCGAAGCTGTATGTTCGTATGCATAGTCGCTGATTCCCCGTAAGATATAACCCTTTACCTTATTCAGCTGACACGTCAAGGCAAATCCAGCTGACTCCCAATCGACAGCTAAGCTTTTGTATGATCTATAAAGTTCTCTTTTCCTTTCTGTAGTGATAACGTCTTCATCCCCTGAAAGAATTGATCCCCGGATGAGCGTTGAATGATTATAATTCTTCAAATGTGCCATCAAGCCTGAAGTAGAAATTCTATGAGTCGGAGGCGGAACTTTTTTGGGAAATAATTCAATCACATCATGTTCAATCACCCGATCAGCAATAACGATGTCTCCTATTCTGAGTTTGTCCGAGATAGCACCCGCCGTTCCGAAATGACAATATACTTTCGCCGAATAGTTATCAATCAAATATTGAGTGGCCGAAGCAGACTTGATTTTTCCGCAACCACAAACAATCAGGCTAATCTCTCTTTTTTGAAAAAAACCTGTATAGACCTTTCTGGAAGCTGTGGTTTTAATTTGTCTGTTTTTTAGCTTTGCCAACAACGGTCGCGCTTCTGCATATAAAGGAATCACAAATCCAAAGTCGAACATAAGTTAGTTTCCCGCCGTAATTTCATAAATGGTTTCCGTTAACTATAGATTCCTTCACGATCAGGAGATGCCATAATCATGCTTTGGGCAGAAAATAAAGAGAATTGTAATATTTATTGCTCGCAATTACAAATAAATAATAGTTAATTCAGTTTTCCTGATAAATAATACCCGAAAACGTAACATTTTGTCATTGCGAGCGTAGCGAAGCAATCTCATGAGATCGCCGCGGCTACTTCGTAGCCTCGCGATGACGATTTTCTATCGGAAATCTGAACAATTACCCGAAAACTTGTCAAGTTGACAACCAATTTGCTTTTTTATAAACTTTGTTTGCCCAACTGAATCGAGTCAGTCAGAGAACCAATTTTCCTCCACAAAATAAAACTCGATGGGGTATTTCCCGACTAAATCGGGAGAGATGAGGCAAATTGTCTTGTCCGTTTCTGAATCAAGTAAGAACAACAAGACTGCGCCTTCCCAATTGACCTATCGGGGAAAACGTTCTTCGCCACTGCTCATTTGGTTGGGTCATTGGTACTTCAAAATCAGTTTCTTCTTATTTGTATAGTTTTTCTAAACTTCCAAACGATGGTATAATTTAAAAGCCAGTAATGACTAATTCCTAATTTCTAGTGTTTAATCAACTTGCTAAGTTTCAAATTGTTTAGAAATTAGATCAATTAGGTTAATTAGAAATTTTTGTGCCGCCTTAGCTCAGTGGTAGAGCTACTGTTTTGTAAACAGTAGGTCGTCGGTTCAATCCCGACAGGCGGCTCAGTATCAGGAGGCGAGATTTACTGGGATAAACCCCTGCCTGCCGGCAGGCAGGGTTGATCGCAATCCAATTCTGCGGAAGGGCTCCAACTTAAGGCAGACGGATAAACAGTAGGTCGTCCCGATACGATCGGGATAAACCATTTCCCATATGCGTATTTTACTGATCGAAGATGAAACCAAACTGGCCGCTTCCCTCAAAAAGGCGCTCACTACAGAGAGTTATGCAGTGGATATCGTAAATGATGGTGAATCCGGATATGAGACAGCTGCAGTGGAACCTTACGACCTGATCATCTTGGACTTAGGACTGCCGAAAATGGATGGGGTTACGGTTTGCCAAAAACTCCGCCAGGAAAAAATCACTACCCCGATCCTGATGCTGACCGCCCGGGATGCCACTCACAATAAAATCCAAGGTCTTGATAGTGGTGCTGACGATTATCTGGTGAAACCTTTTGATTTTGAAGAACTGCTGGCTCGGATCCGAGCACTCCTGCGCCGCGAACAGGTACAACCAGAACCTGTGTTACAAATCGATTCACTCCGACTTGACCCGGCAGCTCACACAGTCACGCGCGGAGATAGAGACATCGCTTTGAGCGCCAAAGAATATGCTCTTTTAGAATATTTGATGCGTCATCCCAAACAAATTTTATCTAAAACCCAAATCCTTGAGCATGTCTGGGATATGGACACCGATCCGTTTTCCAATGTGGTCGATGTATATATCGGTTATTTACGTAATAAAATTGACCGCGCATACCCCAAAGAACCACCTTTAATTCACACGGTCAAAGGTTTAGGATATAAATTGGGAAACCCATGAAAGCTTTTCAAACTGCCAGAATCAAACTCACGCTGTGGTATATCGCGATCATTGCGCTACTTCTGACCCTTTCATCTTTGGCCGCAGTGAATGCCGAAAGTCAAGCGTTTAACCGCATCCAACAAGCCCTGGGCAATCCACGCGAGCGGCCCAAACTGACCCAACTTTTGGAAACCCGCATCGCCGAATTTGAATTTAAATTTCAAACGCGCCTCCTTGCCTTAGACATCATTCTTTTTATTTTTGGCAGCATCGGCAGCTATTTTTTAAGCGGTATCACACTTGACCCGATCCAGGAGATGATCAAGAAACAAGAAGAGTTTGCAGCAGATGCTTCGCATGAACTACGGACGCCTCTCACTACTATCGCTATGGAAATCGAAGCACTCAAGCGTACGGAAAAAAAACTGCCCTCGCGATATATTCAGGTTTTTAAAAGTGTCCAAGCGGAAGTCGCACGCATGAAGCAAATCGTTGATGGACTGCTGACAGTGGTTCGCGGTGAGTCATCAGATGCTCAAAAAACTTTTTCTGCGGTGGATCTATTGGCAGTTAGTCAAGATGGTGTAAGGCAGATGCAGAAAATTGCCACAGAAAAAGAAATCGAACTCACGTCAGAAGGTAAACCGGTACAAATTTTGGGTAATCCTGAAGAACTAAAACAAGTGGTTTTGATCCTTCTGGATAACGCCCTCAAATATACGCCGCCAAAGGGGCAGGTGAAACTGAATGTTTTAGCGAAAAAGCGCCAAGCGGAAGTAACTATCAACGATACCGGCTATGGGATCCCCGAATCCGATCTGCCACATATTTTTGAGCGTTTTTATCGCGTGCTCCGTCCGCAAGAAATTTCCACCAAAGGCGCGGGTTTAGGCCTGGCCATCGCACAAAAAATCGTGGATGCCCACCACGGGAAAATTTCCGTCGCAAGCCAGATCAATCAAGGGACAAGATTTACTTTGTCTTTTCCCACTACTTAAAGAATGGCTTGACAAGAAGCTTAATTGCAATTAAGCTATTACCAACGTATGCTTCCAAGTGAAAAAAACAAATCAAATGGCATTCTGATTTTTGCAGTGATTGGTTTACTTGTAGCTGGTGGGGTATTTGCCTTTACTTTCGTCACTACCCAAAAGGCTAAAACACCGTATCCCAATGCTAATCTAAAATTGAAAGTTCCGGTAGTACCACCTCGATCTTCGCTTACACCCTTGTTCGTCCCCTCTGCCACTCCAGCAGCTCCTTCATCTTTACCCACACCATCAGCAACGCCGCCCAATCCAAGTTAAATTATGACACAAGTCAATCTCGACGATTCTCAAGTCGTCAAAAATACGCATAACGGTGAAATTGTCCTCAAGTCAATTACCGCGTTTCCGGATCAGTGCCTACAGGCTTGGTCCGAAGCTTCAATGCTCAAATTCCCGGCCGAATATAAACAAGTAAAAAATATTTTAGTTTGCGGTATGGGTGGTTCACGCTTTACTCCGATCATCATCAAAGAATTGTTTAAAGAAGAAATTGATTTACCTTATGTGATAAATGATAATTATACCTTACCCAAATTTGTCTCGTCCGAGACGCTCGTGATATTGTCTTCTTATTCCGGGACTACCGAAGAAGTCATTTACTGCGGTCAGGAAGCCCAGAAAATGGGTGCCAAAATTACCGGTCTTTGTCTCGGTGGACCTTTGGCCGAGTTTTTCAAGAGCCATCGGTTGCCAGCCTATATTTTTGATGCTAAACACAATCCCAGTGGGCAGCCGCGAATCGGTGTTGGCTACATGACTGCCGGACACATGGGTTTACTCTATGCCAGCTCCTTTTTGAAAATCTCGCCGCAAAAAGTTGACCAGGCTTTAAATAAGCTGCCACAGCTCTTGGTGAATTTTCATCAGTCTATCCCGACGATCCAAAATCCGGCCAAACATATGGCCCAAAACTTGTTCGGTAAGTACCCTTATTACGTCACAGCAGAACATTTGCAAGGCATTGGCAATGCTATGGGAAACCAAACCAATGAAACGGCCAAAGCCATTTCCTCATACCGCTATATTCCGGAGTTGAATCATCATCTGATGGAAGGCTTGAAGTTTCCTGAAGTTTTAAAGCAAATTGGCATATTTGTATTCTTCACGTCCTCACTTTATGACCGACGTATCCAGGTGCGTTTTGACATCACCCGCGAGGTGGTGGAAAAAAATGGTCTACAAACATTGGAATACAAACTGCAAGGACAAAACAAAATTGAACAGGCTTTGGAGTTGATTGGGTTTAGCTCATTTATGACCATGTATTTGTCACTGCTTTACCAACAGGATCCCTCCGTGGTCCCTTGGGTGGATTATTTCAAAAAACGCCTCAAAGAACTGAGTAAATAAAAGTAATTTCCTCTCTTGGCAAGAGACCTGCCTGCCGACAGGCAGGGGATCAGGGTGAGTTCCTTTCCTCAATTTGTCGTTTAATTACTTCCAATACACCTTTAATATTATTAATGACATCATTATCCCAAAACCTCAGAACTACAATTCCTTGCCCGTTAAGAAACTGGGTTCGTTTATCATCATAAGCTTTTCGAGACTTTTCGTTATGTTGTCCTCCATCAAGTTCAATAACCAACTTATATTGATGACAATAAAAGTCAACAATGTAATAACCAATGCTATATTGACGATAAAATTTGATCCCTAATAGTTGTTTATTTCGGAGTTTTGACCAAAGAAGAAATTCAACATGAGTTTGGTTTTTACGAAGCTTTATTCTATTCTCCTTTAGTGAAGGAGCATTTATGGGCAGTTGCATTTGGAAACTCCCCTAACCCCTCTTGCGAAGAGGGGAATTACTACTAACTATACTTGTAGGTTCTCCTCTTCACAAGAGGAGATAAAGAGGAGTTACCTGTTTACTTTTCTTCAATCGTTACACTTTTAATTGCAACTATCTCTTTGGGTTTGGAGTTTTCTCCACCCGCGCCAGCTTCAACCGGCGTTTCTGCGATCGCATCCAATGTCTTCAAGCTTTCCGCATCGGTCAGATCGATCTGACCAAAAATAGTGTATTGTTTGGGTAAATTGTAGTCTTGGTGCATGAAAAAAAACTGGCTGCCGTTGGTATTTGGTCCGCTATTGGCCATAGCCAGCGTTCCCCGTTTATAATCCCGAGTGACTTTTTCATCCGCAAATTCGTATCCCGGTCCGCCGGTTCCATCGCCTTTGGGATCGCCTGTTTGGACCATGAAGTCTTTGATGATCCGGTGAAATTGGACGCCATCATAAAAATGTTCCCTGGCCAAAAAGACAAAGTTGTTTACTGTTTGCGGGGTATCTTTTGCCAACAGTTCAGCTTTAATGGTGCCTTTGGAAGTATCGATAATAGCCCAATACTGTTTGGCTATGTCAATTTTCATTTCCGGCGGGCTACCCCATTGTTTGTAATTAACGGGTTCAGTATCCACTTTGACCTCCTCTGCCGGTTTCGTCCCGACCAAAAATACAAATGCAAATACTAGTATTGCCGTAAAGATTAACCCAAGCCATTTTTTCATAGCATCATACTGAAAAGACAAATATATCGTATTGACTCAATATTTGCAATCGGGTGATTTTAACCCGTTTAGAGTGGTTAATTAGTACCGTATTTGTTAAAATAAGGGTAAGCTGAGGTGGCGGAGCAGTCAATCGCAATCCCGCCAATCACTGATAGTGCCAGGGTGGCGGAGCAGTCAATCGCAACAGTCTGTAAAACTGTCGCCCTAACGGGCTACCTAGGTGCGAATCCTAGCCCTGGCACACTTTAAATGAAGGCGGGATCGCCCTAACGGGCTACCTAGGTGCGAATCCTAGCCTCAGCACATCAAATTTGGCTTGTCATAACAATCTAAAAATAATCTCTCAGGCTGAGATTCGAATTTTTCTCTGATTTTTGACCATCCAATTCAATGGGAAAACAGGGGATAAATTTAAATATGGTAAATCAATCTTCACAACTTACGCCTGATCAAATAACGCGTTTTTATCACCTATGGTTTGGATTGCTTCAAAATACAAATGAGAAATATAAACTCGCTCCAACTATGCTCGGCAAAGATTTTCATCAAGGTATTAAAACTGAAGATGCAGGCAAAATAGCTAAATTCATATGGACTCATCCGAACGTATTTGATGAATTCCTCGTAACGAGAAATCTGGACAAGCACGAATCCGAAATTATTCGTTCATGGAAGCAGTATCATTACAAAGACAAATTCTATATTGTGAAATATCTCAAAGATGGAGCGGTATTCTTAACGTATGGCCATGATGAAAAAGCGTATTTGATAAAAGGACTTGTAAGCGCTTTTGAAGAGATGTGGCCAAGACAAACGCTGCCATTTTTAGTTGAGACTGTCCTTTTACCATTTGAGGGGGTAATTACAACGTGCGGGCTTTACTATGCTTCTACTATATATTTTGGTCGAAACATAAGTCGGGACATCTATGAAACTTGTCAGCAGGCAGAACTTACCTATGGCTTGATAACTTCACTGCCTTTTACGAAATCAGTTACCAAAGAAGATAAACAGATTGCCCAAATCAAGTTTTATCTACAATCTGCAAAAAACTTAGATATGTATCGTGACGAACTTGAGGATCTTATCCATAAAAAACCTGCATTGTATTTACCAATCTACTTTTATCACCGTGGTCTTTTGGAAGCAAAAACGTACAAAAAAGAATACCGTAAATTAGGTTTGAAAAAGCTGCATTTCGCCCTCTATGGAGCTGTGGTTATTGCCGCTCATGTGGACAAAAGACAGGTGGAACAAACGGTTAAAAAGTTAGCACCGCAATCAGAACTCAATCGAATAGTATTCGATCAGGTATAAAGACTACCCAATAATAACCATACATGATGTACTCAAATAAACAATTGATGCTAAAAGCGCTTGAGGACACGAGTTTCGCACTTAGGTAGGAATTAATTCATACTTCAGTTGCAGGGCAATAGTATCTTTTATGGTGTTCCACTGTTGTTGATAAAAGGAAATATTGTATTGCTTTCGTAGGGCAGCTTGTTTGATCCAGGTAAGTACCGAGAGGACAATATGATTTCTCTGAGCTCGGCTCGTGCGAGCCTGGCAATGAAACTGGTTACCCGAAGAAAAGTAGAGTACAGCTCTTTTGTACACAATGATTTAGCCATCCTTTAAGTGTACATCAAACTACATCAGGTGCGAAACTCGTGACTCTGACTAGGATTCGAATTTTTTGAAATATGTTTTGAATAAAGCAGAAAGGTTGTCATAAAATCCCCACCCTATACCTTCAGTATCAGTAACAATCTTTTTACAACGATTGTAAAAGTCATTATGCATGTTCGTTTGTTAAATAAGTCCCAAAGCATTTTCGTACATATTTTCCATGCTGTTATAAAACTGCTCATTAATATCACCATAGGCGCGAGTGTATTTCACGCCGATCTCAACGTAATAGAGCATCAAATCAATAATTTCTAATTGATCGGTAGCGATTTTTTTGTATTCTTGGATCGGTTTTCTCGCAACTGAAAGTCTGCCATCTCCAAATCCATGAGTTGGGAAAAATTCCTCCTTGATCCGTTTTTTGTATACTGCAAGTATTTCATTACTTGTGTTTTCTTTAATCCTTAGTTCATAATATTGTTTAACTTGAAGAAATTTAGTGGAAAGCGTTTGAATTTCCTTAATAAGTTGGTCTTTCGATAAAGATTTCAAATGCTGTTTCAGGTTCATAATTTTCTTACTTCATCCAGATTCAAATATTCCTCAATTTCCTTTTTTGTAATCTTATGTGTATTGACTATCATGAAATGATACCGAAGTATATGTCTTTTTGTACTTACTACATCTAGTAACGCATCCATCGGCGTTTGCGGCGCAACTTCAAAAGAAATTAAGATGGTTATTAAAGCATAATTTCTCCCAAATTCAATTTGCTCAACTTCAGAATCATGTTGTTTAGCTGTTTTATATAATTCCTTCTCAATAATTCGTTTATGAGTGACCGTTAAAGGTTTTCCAGCTTTGGAACTTACAACTACCATAAAACGGAGTTTGTTATTCATTCCTCCAAGTCCTGTCATAATCATATCCATCTCTTCTTCACGTATTTCATTTTCAATTTTGAAGCGCAGATCCTGCATCGCAAGCGTTGCCCATGGTTTAAGCTCGCTATTTCCATTTTCAAAAAATTTCTTGAGTAGTTTATAGCATTCTACTGTTGCAAAACCTCCAAGCAGAAACAGCAGTTTTTTCTTAATTTCCCTTGGCGTATTGAGCTCAAAGAGTGTACGTTCACTTTCGGTGATTACCTTTTGATAGTCGTAGTCATTAAGATTTACTTCATTATGGTAAGAGATATATTCCGAGTTAGTATCAGGTGAAATTGGTAAGTCACCACCATATATAATTGGAGACCTAGTTAAATGCTTTTGCCTTTTAATTTTAACCATACTGGTATTTTAACCTATGCACAGACATTTTTAGTAAAAAAGTATCATCCGAACAGACTCAGCTGGTTTTCGGGTAGGCTGGTATGTTTTTGAGGATTGCCGATTTTGGTTAGTCCTAAACTACGGTAGGTACGTAGACGTTTGAAATACATTAGTTTGAGCATAGGGACTTTGTCATCAAAATAATCATGAACTACGGCTAGAATTTTCCCCTCAGAATTTCGCTGCACTCTACCCACATATTGTATCAATCTACCTTTCCAGGAAAACGGAAAAGCCAGGAACAGGTGGGAAACAGCCGGCCAGTCAAAGCCTTCTCCGATGAGCTTTCCGGTAGCAATGAGGAGTTGGAACCGTTCCTGGCTCATCCGCTTCGTGATCCGTTCGCGCTGTTTTTTAGTCATGACACCGGTGGCTACTGCAGCATGAATGCCTTTTGTTTTAGTACGAACCAATTCCAATAGTTTTTCCGAATGTTCAAGCCTTTCGGTCAGGACGAGACATTTAGCACCGGTTGCCAAAACCTCAGCAATATCTCTCGTGATTTGGTTGTTCCGCTTATCATCAACAATAGTAAAGCGGCTGATTTCCTGAAAATCATCCACTTTACTATGTATCTCAAACTCAGTTTTGCGGGTAAGTAGTTGTGTTTCGACTGTTGAGGATAATTCCGGTTGTTTTGATGGGGTTTGCTCTTTAGCTGGTACTGTATGGTTGCTAATATACAAAAACATCAATTTTTCCAGCTTGTCTTTACGATAGGTGGTAGCTGTCAATCCAAGCATATAATTAGCCGGAAATTGTTTGACTACAGTACTAAACGTGTTAGCCGGCACATGGTGGCACTCATCAACAATTACGAATCCGAAATTATCCTTAATCTCTTTCACTCCGCGCCGGCTCAAAGTCATATAGGAAGCAATGGTTACCTTTTTACCAATATTCCATTTGTTATCACCAATTATTCCGACTTCATCTTTCTTAAGCGAAAAATATTCAGTAATGCGCTTGTGCCATTGATAAAGGAGAGTATTTGTATGGACAATAATCAGGGTTTTTTGCCGGCGTTTCTTCATCAGATACAAAGCCACCATAGTTTTTCCAAATCCTGGATGAGCTTGAAGAATTGAACGGTCAAAGGTGAGCAATTCATGTAAAATCTGTTGTTGGTCTTTTCGTAATTTGATAGTTGAGGGGAAACTCACTGGTTTTGTAGTAATTCGTTTATCGGTAATTTCCACCTGCAATTGTTCTTGGTTAATAAATTTCATCACTTGATCCAATAATCCCAACGGAATAGTTATGCCATCGGGATGCACTTCAATAGTTTTGATAAACCGTGGTGTTTGCCAGGTAGAATAACCAAACCGTTCTTTGGTAAAGTATTCAGGGTTGGGGAAATTGAGTTCGCTTTTGAGGAAGCGATGTAGTTTATCGGGTAAGTAAATATTTGGGATAAATATCTGCGAACCAAGTATCAACTTGGTTTGTTGGCCTTGGGTAGTAACTACTTGAGTTTCGTTAGACTCTTCGATGGTTTGATGAGTAGCTTGATTTGATTGCGGTGCAGATATTTGCTCTTTGTTAAAGATAACCGGCTTATTGGAATTACTGATGTATTGTTGGATCTCAGTTACCGATATTTTCCTGATTTGGGCTAAATAGTGCCACTGGTCAGGAATAGTGTTACCGTTAGGAGTGATAAATACAGTTTTATCTTCGCTGGCTAGTTTTCCCTGGAGCGGTAAACAGATAAGGTTTCCATAACCTTTTCCGGTATGTTCGTCTTGGCTGGGAAACAGCCGGTCAAAGGTTTTGCGAGTGGTGATGCCTGATTGGTTAAGAATAAATCTACCAAACTGCCGGGCAAGATAGGCTGGAATCGGATTAGTAAAGAAAAACCAGATATGAGCTCCATTGCCTGACCTGGAGCGTTCAATTGCTATGGGTATTTTGTCATCTTGGGTAACAGTTACTACATGTTGGATTGTTTTTAACCACTCACTGCCATCAAAATCAATTGCCAAAAAGGCTGTTGTATTATCTGGAAACAGAGGGTATACACCGATGGTTTGGTTACCTTGCAAATGGGAGATAATAACCATATCAGTTAATGCTTGTGGTGACTGGTTCAAACGGTAAACTGGTGAATACCCGGACTTTTTACCTGACAAATCTACCCAATATTTAGCAAATACATCTGTGCGGGTATTAAAAAAGGAGCGATACAAAGCTATTTGTTCAGGAATGATTGTAATCATAATTACAGTATTTTTATTGCTTTAAAAGCTTTCAACGATACTGAAAACTACCTACCTAAAGTTTTCATTGACAATGAAAACAAATGGTATTATAGTACATGCATGCCAATTGGACAACCGACCACTCTTACCAAGGAATTATTAGCCTCAGTTCTGAAAGAACAATATGAGGCCTTTTTGGTCAAGGACCGGGGAGTCCCAAGAGAGATATTAGGTAGTTTAAAACCAGTTATGGACTCACCTCAAATTACCGTGATTACTGGACTGCGGCGAGTGGGAAAATCAACGCTTCTATCACAAATAGCTGATACTTACTTCAAAAAGGACTATTATTTTGTCAATTTTGAGGATGAGCGACTACTAAATTTTAGTGTCAAAGATTTTGATCTTCTTTATGAAGGTTTAATCAGCCTGTATGGTGAAAAAAAAATATTTATCTTTGACGAAATCCAAAATGTACCTCAATGGGAACGGTTTATCAGAAGGCTGTATGACCAAGGGTATAAGTTTATAATAACCGGTTCTAATGCTTCTTTATTGTCCCAGGAATTAGGTACTCGCTTAACCGGCCGATCATTTCGTATGGAAGTCTTTCCGTTTTCTTTTCGTGAATATTTGCGCTTTAAAGAAGTTACATTGGACAACTCGAGTATATTTACGACCGCTCAAAAAGGCAAATTACTCAAATTGGTTAATGACTATATTGCCCTAGGTGGTATCCCAGATGCACTTAAATATCCGGAATTGGAAGTTCATAAGACTTTGTACGACGACGTTTTGTATCGTGATATTGCCACAAGGTACAAGTTGGACAACGTTAAAAGTCTACAGGAATTATCCCTATATCTGATCAGCAATACCTCGGCCTTGATTTCCTTTAACAAAATTAAAGACTTGTTACGATTAGGGAGTGTCAACACGGTCAAAAATTATATAAATTATTTAGAAAGCAGTTGGTTGTTTTTTGTAGTTAACAAATATGCATACTCAGTTAAAGAACAGCAGATAGCTGCTAAAAAAATTTACAGTATTGATACTGGACTGACCAAATCAGTGGGTTTTAGTTTTTCGCCAAACTCGGGTAAGTTTATGGAAAACGTGGTATATTTGGAACTGCTAAGAAGACAAAAGAACGTATATTATTACAAAACCGGTCAAGAACAAGAAGTTGATTTTTTTATTCCCAAAGACCAACTGTTTATTCAAGTAACAAAACAGTTGACGGATGAGACGAAAAATAGAGAAGTGAATGCTTTAGTGACAGCGGCGCAAGAACAAAAAAATCCGAGTCAACTGCTAATCATTACCGAAAGTGATAAGGAGTTAATAGAATCTGAGGGCTTTAAAATTCAAGTAATTCCTCTTTATGAGTGGTTGCTTTTTAAGCCTGAAAAATAAACAAATTTTGTTGATTTTGTGCGTAAAAGGTGCGAACATCAGACACGGCCCTGCACTTCGACTGGCTCTAAAGTGGAATAACAAATTTTTCCCTGATCGCTGGAAAAACATTGTTAACCATAAATTGTTTTTGCGCGAGAATTTGTTTGGCAGACGAAAGTAACCTCATAAAATAATACCCATCTTCCGGCGTTAGGATATATCTTCCTTGGGCATCAGTTGTCTGATGAGTATAAATATCCCAGGCCCGCCCATTCCAACGGTAGAGGTCTAGAGAAAGATATGGGCTCGGTTTTCCTCGTGCGTTGACGACAACACCATAATTTCTGGTTTTATTAAATGACGCAAGAACTTGAATAAACAATCCCATAAAGAGAAGCGAAAACGAAATGCCGTTAATAATTGACGGTTTAATAAACGTGGCAAATCCTGATAGAAGAAGTCCTATAAAAATAAATACATAAAAGTTTTTATAGACCAGACCAGTTATATTTGTTTGAATAGTTCGCCAATAACGCCTCAATGTATTGGCAATAACCGTTGGTTCAACAGCAATCGCCATATTAGTAAATGGCTCATTCGCTACTGTAATACCTTGTGTCGGATTAAACAAATTTGCATATCCATAGGCATAAGCACTTTTATTAGGTTCAGGTGCGATACGAAAACCTTCTTTGATAATTTTTACAGTATAAAGGTCAGGAACCAGTGTGACCGTATACCGGCCATCCCGGTTGGTGATCGTAGAGCGTAAATTACCAGATTTTGAGTGAAAGATAAGATAAGCCCCAGGGATTCCATCTCCGGTTAAAGCATTAAAGACTACTCCATGCGTCTTTTTTCGCTGTCTTTTGATAATTCCCAAAGACAGAAGCAGAGAGCTGACCAAGTTCGCAATTCCCTGACTCAACCCAACACTTGTGAGCCCACCTGTTCCAAAAATCAGCTGGATGAAACTACCGAGAGCTGCAGTACCTGCTCCAACACCCACAACTGTAGAAGTCGTTTCAGCTGCTTGTTTGATCGTGGGATTGGATTGGAGTTGAGTCTGAACTTCACTGACCGCTTGTATGGGAGTAAGCTCTGATAATTCCTTTTTCGTGCGAAATATACGGAAGGCATCATAAACAGTCGTGTTGCCTTGAGAGATGACTTCAAAATAAATATTAGTATCAGGCAAAAGATCTTTTAGTTGCATCTTGTGTTCAATGACAAGTGTTCCGTCATAGACACTGTGTTCAAATTCTGGAGAAAGACCATAATTGACTTTACTGGTGGCGGGATGATTGGTGTTCCAGGTGATTTGCGCCGTAGTGAGTCCAATACTGCTGATTTTGATATTTGTAATCAGGGTCGGTTCCAAAATAGGACTTGGAGACGGTGTTCCGGTTGCAGGACTTGCCTGCGTTTGTGTCGTGGGTGAAGCATTTATTATCGCGAGCGTCTGTTGGTATGTTGACTGATTTCCTGCCTTGTCAGTGCCTGTAACCGAAAATGTATACGTGCTTGGATCAAAGGTCTGGTTAAAGGTCTGCGAAAATGAGCAGATGAGACTGGTACTGGTCGTATCTGAATAATTACATGTCTGTTGTAAATCAATTGTGGATTGGGAAATTATACTTGTTCCTTGGGTTATAGAAATGACTGCTTGTTTTGGGTCGCTCCGGATATAGTCAGATTGATCTGCTAGACTGCCATTTTTGGTATCAGTAACATTTCCTTCCACCGTGACTGAACTAGTCGAATATGTCAGTTTTGAGACCGTGACGGTAGGCTTGGTCAAGTCAACGTTTACAGTGCTTGAATGAGACAAGGATGTCCCATCGCTTTTTTTGCCATTAATAGTCCAAGTGCGTTTGCCTTCTTTTATCTTGCCGTCATTTTGCGTAGTTGGCCACTCCGAACTTGAAGAAGTGACTACTGAAATATTATTATTGCCGGTACTTCCGTCATAAAACCCCTGATAGCTGACAGTGTATCTCCCGGTGACGACGCTACTCGATCCAGCAGGAGCAATGCTATCGATAGAAAAATCGTCTTGAGCTGACGTATTTGCGACAGACATTTTATATTGCGAAGTTCCCGAACCGTCATCACTCGTGGGACTCCAAGCAAAATCAGGTCGTTCATCGTTAACATAACTGTTATCAACCGGAGACGTCAGACTAAACGCCAAAGTACCACTACCACCACTTGTATCAACGATAAAGGCCACCGCACCACTATTGGCAGTAACAAACCCGCTTTCAGCTCCACTGGCATCGACAGCTTTTACTCGCCAATAATATGATCCGTTGACAAGTGTTTGTCCTTGACTACCAACCACATATGTTCCTCCGCTCACACTTTGACCGACAATAAAATTGCGTGAGCCTTGTGCTTGCGTCGCAGATCTATAACTAACGAGTAATGAGCTAAAATCACTTGAATCATCAATCTGGATCCAGTAACGAAGCTGATCGGCAGTATCTGGATCAGAGAGGGAAAATTCTAGTGTAGGTGTAGTATTGGTAGTAGTTTGACCGGAGACTTTGTCTGCTGGCCCCAGACTTGAGGGAGTGTTCGGTATAGAGTTTCCCCCTACAACTTGGAAATCAGACTCGGATTCAGAATTACCGCCGAAGGTAACCCATGAAGAACAAGTACTTGCACTATCGCAAACGCGTGCTTGCCAGTGATAACTTGTTCCGCTTGATAAACTTGATACAGTCACAGAGCCTGTGAGAGGTGTACCCGTATACGAAACGACACCGCCTTGATCGGTGGGTGATCCCGTAAAATCAGTGCCGATCGCTCGTATCTCAATCTGCGGACGGACACTGGCTGGATTATCGGGATCAGTCATACTCATAGATAGAACAACAGTTGTTTCATCAGTGGTTCCACCGGTACTGATATTAGTTGATCCGTCAGACTTATACTGCGCTAGTTGTGTAGGAGCATCGGTACCTGAACCAGAACCTATAACTATTTTGACATCATTTCGAAATGGCCACGACCTGGTTAAAAAGCTTCCCAGAAGAATACTACACATAAAAAGAAACAATACAGTCAGTTTTTCTGTATGAGGGGAAATATGTTTTATAAATAAGTTTCTAACCATACGAAAATCCCCTTTTGACATGGGTATAACATTAGTGTATATCAAATCCGGAGTTTTTATCCAGTTACCAAGTGATAGATGAGGATAAATTGCATAGGCGAACACATCGAAAGTGTACTGGCTTGACACATCGGGATTTTTTGCTTTAAACGCAAGTATAAAATTAGACTAATTTTGCGGGTTTCTAAACAGGCTTTTAGAAAATTTGAAGATTATTTATTTCTTTCTTTTTCGCAGACGTAATTTCCCATCACCAAAATATCAATCCCGGAACGTAAAAATGTGGAATAGGCGTCCGTCGGAGTCGCTACGATGGGTTCGCCTTTGAGGTTAAATGAAGTATTTAAAACCAGAGGTACCCCGGTTTTTTGATAAAACTTGCGGATCAGCTTGTGATATAGGGGATTTATTTTGCGGTCAACCAGCTGTGGTCTGGCCGTGTGATCAATATGGGTGATCGCCGGAACTTTTTTCCGCCAAGTTGTCCTTACCGGTACTACATACAGCATGTATCTAAGTGGCCACCAGTCTCTGGTGTTTTGGGGTAGATCAAAAACCAAATGCGCCTTTTCAGCCAGCACTGATGGAGCAAACGGACGAAAAGCTTCACGAAACTTGACCTTGCTATTTATAATATCTTTCATTTTGGGATTTCGGGCATCAGCTAAAATACTCCTTGCCCCCAAAGCCCGCGGTCCCCATTCGCATTTTCCTTGCATCCAACCCACGACGCGGCCCCGGGCGATTTGCCCTGCGATATAATCCAGCAATTTTGGTGTCGGAAAAAAGTGATAATCAATGGCTTGAGTTCTCAAAAACCGTTTAATCTCCGGATTTGCAAATTCAATTCCCAGATAACTATGACTTTGTAAAAAACGGCTTTTATCGCGAGTGACTTGATGATACACATAAAGGGCTGCTCCCAAAGCTGCGCCTGAATCACCTGCTGCCGGCTGTACGAAAATATGACTAAATCCACTCTCTTTTAGCAGTCTGTAGTTAGCAACTGAATTTAAAGCCACTCCACCGGCCAGGCATAAATTTTTTGACTGCGTTTCCTGCTGTAATTTTTTTGCCATATTCAATAAAATCTCTTCAGTCACCACCTGAATACTGGCAGCCACATCCGCCCCTTTTTCGGAAATCAAATGCGCCTGATTCCTTTCAATGGGTTTACCAAACAAACTCACAAACTTGTCTGAGAATGATTGGGTATCCGAATACTGAAACGCAAAATAGTCTAAATCAAGAAAGAAACTGCCATCCGGATTTAGTTTCACCATTTTCCAAATTTTATTCACATAACGGGGTCGTCCGTATGGAGCCAGCCCCATCACCTTCCACTCACCTTCGTTGACTTCAAAACCCAACCAGGCAGTAAATGCTGAATATAAAAGTCCCAGAGATTGGGGAAATCTGATTTCTTTGGTTAATTCAATATGATTACCGATACCAATTCCAGTTGATGTAGTTGTCCATTCACCAACGCCATCTACAGTCAAAATGGCCGCCTCAACAAACGGCGACGGGTAAAAACAACTCGCTGCATGAGCTAAATGGTGTTGGGTGAAAAGAATTTTTTGGGTAGCGATCCCCAAATGAGTGGCAATTTCCTGTTTGATCCAAAGTTTTTGGGTCAACCAAACGCGCATTGCTTCGGCAAAGGCAGCGGCGGATTTAGGATAATTAACAATAGTCGAATAAAAAATTCGCTGCAACTTGCGAAACGGTTTTTCATAGAACACGACATAATCCAGGTTTTGCGGCTTAATCCCTGTTTGTTCTAAAACGAAGTCAATAGCACGACTTGGAAATCCGGCATCGTGCTTGTGACGGCTTAGCCGCTCTTCTTCAATGGCGGCGATGATTTTGCCGTCTTTGAGTAGAACCGCCGCAGCATCATGGAAATAACAGGAAATTCCTAAGATATACATATTAAGCTTGGTCTTGAAGTGTCACTAGTGTATCTTGCATCTTCGTTCTCATTTGCCAAGTGTTCTTTACCTTTGACTTATTTTGGAGTAGATCAAATGAACGCGCTATTAATCCAACAGGAAGTAAAATGGAGAAATAAAATACAGTCAATAAAGTACGCGCTTGCCAAACTGCAATTTTGGTCGTCAGTCTTTTCCAATTCACCCAAGCTTTTTGGACGAGTTTCATAAAATTATTCTCTCGGTCAAATTTTGATCTCCCGATCATATAATATCTGTTCCTGCCTTGCAATTCTGGAAAACTCAATTGTAATAAAACCTAGCAGTTAGATTTTTCACCAATTTCAGCTCAAATCTAGTACCTCAATCAGCTTTTTTTTCTTGACAGCCCAGGGACACAAATGGCATAGTGAGATTAATGATTTCCTTTATCATTCTTGTTTATAATATGGTAGGGAGGATTGGCCATTAAGCATCGACTTCTAGTTTTTATTATTGCACTGGCAATATTTTTCCGTTTTTATAACTTTTACGATTTTCAGTATTGGAGTGGGGATGAAGAAGTGCTCACTGCTACCATTCGACATATCATTTGGGATCGTTCACCCACACTTTTAGTACAAAATGCCAGTTTGGGGTTTGGGCTAGGACCTTTTTATCACTATTTTTTGACCCCTTTCTATTACTTGACCAAGTTTGACTTGGTAAATCTTCAAACAATTGCTTCAGTCTTAGGAGTGATCACCACTTTTTTGGTTTATAAAGCCGGATCCGAGATCGGAGACAAAAAACTTGGTTTGGTGGCAAGTTTTTTGTATGCAACTTCATTCTTTATTTCATTATTCGACCGCCGCTTGGTGCATCTGACCTTAAATCCGGTTTTGTCGGCGTTGACATTGTGGAGTTTGATGAAAGTGATCAAAAAGGACTATCGATTTCTTCCGCTTTTGGCTTTCCCAATTGGCTTTGCCTTTCACGAAGACGCATCACTCATAGCGTTGGTAGTAGCGATCTTGATCACTTTAGCATTTTTTAAAGTCTCACTCAAAAATAAATACACAGCAGCAGGTTTGGTGATACTGGGAATATTTATAATGCCTTTTTTAATGGCCGAAGTGCGTTATCACGGAGTAGTTTCGAAAGCGATTGTGCGATCTTTGGCTCGCCCCATAAGGCCTGATATGTTACCCACCGACGGCAAGCTTTATCCACCGGCAGAAGTGATCGGAGTGTTAACCCGGGTCCTTTTTACAGCTCCCAGCAAATTTATTGAGCAAAATTTTTGTTACTGCGATGTTCCACTTGCACTGTTTACACCGGTAACACAACTGATGGTTGTGATCATGCTTGGCATAAGTTTATACTGGCTTTTTTCCAAAAAACCCCCAGTCTGGAAAATGCGATTGTTGTGGATCATGGTGTTTGCCTTTGTTATCAGTCTTTATTTTTACAATATCGTCTTCAGGGGCAACTTCTTCCAACATTATTTTATGGTATTTTACCCGATTTTCATCGTTTTGGTAGCTCAGGTATTAGTTTGGATTGAACAACGAGCTAAGTGGTTAATGGCGGCATGGTTAATTTTTTATTTTAGCGTGAATCTTTATACCCTAGTTAACTCTCAAGTGAAATATCCGCTTTATCAAAAGATAAACCTCATCAAAAACACTACTGATGCTATCGGTAATGAGAAATTTTCTCTGTACGCCTCAAACGACCCTTATATCCATGGAGGAGGTTGGACCGAGCTATATACATTGTATTTCCGTCCGGCGGTCAAAAGCTACCATTACCGGAATTGGGACTGGATATATCGGGCATACAGTCTTTTTCCAACTCCTATAGAGGACACCGACCCAAAACGAGTAGTCGTTATCAAAAATAGATCCGACAATTGGCCGGGAGTAAACATCGAGCTTTCAAAGAGCACTTATTTGGATCTAGAAGCTTTAGTTCTTGATAATTCCCAACAGACATTCAGGTCTCCTGATAGTCAAAGCCAATAAACAGATAGTGTTAATAAGAAGATTTATACCCAACTATCTCAGATCCGCAACATTTGACCGACTCAATATTGCACAAATTCGGTGGCACAATTACATTTTACTCTTGACAGCCAAGGGACACAAATGGCATAGTGAAATTAATGATTTCTTTTATCATTCCCGTTTATAATAAAGGTAAAATTCTCGCTAAGGCTCTATTTTTATTGACACAGGAACTTTCTCGACAGGGTTTACGGGATTACGAAATCATTTTAGTCGACGATGGTTCTACTGACACCTCCCTAAAATCGGCGTTAAATTTCAGAAACGCTTACCCTGTTCGAAAGAAGATACAAATCTTGCATTACTCGCAAAATTTCGGCAAAGGATTTGCCTTGCAGACTGGCTTTACCCGGTCGATTGGTGACCCGGTAGTTTTTTTGGACGGGGATTTGGATATCCGACCGCGGCAAGTTGTCAACAAGCTTCGGCAATTTTTGCATAATTCGTCTGATATGCTGATTGCCTCCAAGTACCATCCCGCTTCGCGCATTTATTATCCCTGGAATAGGGTTTTCTACAGCTTGATTCTAAAAGTAGTCATCCGAGTTTTATTCCATCTAAATGTTTCAGATACCCAGGTGGGTTTAAAGATATTTCGGCGCAATGTCCTCAATCAGGTTTTTCCACGACTGGTGATCAAGCGTTTCGCCACTGATTTGGAACTATTGGTAGTGGCCCAAATCATGGGATTTAGTGATATCACCGAAGTTCCGGTAGTCATTCATCATTCTCCTGCTAACCAAAGTACGATTGATATCCGGGCGGTCAAAAATTTTCTACAGGATGTTGCGGCTATTTATTACCGTAAAAATATCCTCAAGTTTTATACTCACGAAAACACAGACAAAGCGCTGGCATTTAAACCGCTGTTGCAATCTCTCTAATAAATCTTCTGCTATAATCTTGGGCATGCGGATTCTTATCCTAAATTGGAAAGACCTACGACATCCATTAGCAGGTGGAGCGGAAATTGCTACTCATGAATATGCCAAGCATTTAGTCAAACTGGGGCATCAGGTTTTCCAAATTTCAAGTCTCTCCCCCGGTTTAGCTAAACGCGAAACCATCGCGGGCGTAAAAGTGATCCGCCTGGGAAATCTATATACGATCCAACTACATGCCTGTATTTTTTACTTGTCTCATTTACGCGATCAAGTTGATATTGTGATTGATGAGATCCACGGCCTGCCTTTTTTTACTCCGCTTTATATCCAAAAACCAATTCTGGCTTTTATCCACGAAGTTGCCGGTGAAATCTGGTTTGCTGATTTTTCTTTTCCTTTGGCTACAATCGGATACATGAGCGAAAAAATCTATTTTTATTTTTATCGTCATCTCCATTTTTTGACCGATGCCAATTCAACCGCTTCAGAACTTATCAAAAAAGGCATACCGGAAATCAATATTTCTATCTTACCTTTGACGATCAACCCACCGACATTAGTTCGCCTACCCAAATCCCAACAGCCAACACTTATATATGTAGGTCGATTGGCACCGATAAAACGCTTGGAATTATTGCTCGAGGTATGTCAAATACTCAAAACACAGTTTCGTAGCCTCAAAGTTATTATTGTCGGCCGGGGTAAAACCCACTATATCAACCACTTAAATCAATTAACTAGAAAACTTGGTCTGATAAATAGAGTCAGATTTCTCCATCAAGTGTCCGAGAAAGGAAAATTTAAATTACTGAGATATGCGTGGATCTTGGTTCACCCCTCTCTCAAAGAAGGTTTTGGCTTAACCGTGCTTGAAGCTGCCAGCCAACAAACTCCCACCGTATGTTTTCGGGTCAATGGTCTTAAAGAACTCGTCAAAGATAAAACTACCGGAATTGTTGTGGCAGAGGAAACTGCCAACGCTTTGGCTCATGAGTTAACCAGTCTGTTGCAACATCGCCGACTCAGGTTAAAATTGGGAAACAGAGCTCAAATCATGGTGAATAAATTTCCCTCCTGGCTTACGCAAACGCGAAAACTGGAGCAGCTGCTAAACAAAATTATTTAATAGCTTTCACAAATATACTTCTCAACTCCTGTTGGAACACTCGTAAGGCAAATTTTGCTTGAAACCTTCTTCTGGCAGTTCGACCTAAATTTAACCGCAGTTGACTAGACTTAATAAGCCTCATTAATTTTTTTTCCAAATCTACCTCTGAATTGGCTTTGACTACCAAACCGCTGTCACCGTCTTCTACCAACTCCGGTAAAGCGCAAACATCAGAGACCACCACACACATACTATTTGCCATTGCTTCGACCACTGTCATGCCGTATCCTTCAACCTCTATCGGCACGTGTACCAAAACATCATGAGTTGCAAAATAGTACTGTAATTTGGAGTGAGAAACAAAATCTTTGTGTGTGATTGGTTCTGTCTTTCCTATCTTTATATCCGGTGGTAACTCGCCTAAAATGGTCAGGGATATATTGGTATAGGTTTTACTTAAGTTTCGAAAAACTTTAAGCAATATGCGTCCGCCTTTTCGTTCAAACCAGACTCCGACAAATAAAAACTTTATGTCTATTTTTCTTTTATGGCCCGCTGGTTTTTTTCTTGGCTGCGCCAATCCTGGATAAATGACTTCAACATTTGACAGATCAAATTTTTCTTTTTTGATGTGGCGAGCCCATTTTGAAAAAACAAAAAATCCTTGTGCCCCCCGTAAATTTACTTCGCAATCAATGATACCGAAACCTCCAAAGACAAATCTTTTGCATATATACCAGAGTTTAATCACCAAAGAAGAAAGTTTGAGATACTCGGTTAGGAAAATGATATTTGAAGAACTATCAGAAACCACTACCGGTACTTTTTCCCCCACAATTTTTATTGGGTGCGCGTGGGCATAAACCAGGTCAAAATGTTTACGGACTTTAAACACATATGTTCGTGGCCCGGGAGGTAACAGCTTAATTTTTTGCAAAAATAATAGGAAATGGTACAACGGATGATAACTGATCCAACCCAGTTTCAACGCTTGAGTAAAATAGGTAAATTCGATGCCGTCTGGCGGAAAGTGAAGTAAAGTTTGAGTATAAGTATTTTCGCCCCCGGTAAGATATTTGTATTCAACCGGATGGTTGGGATCGGTAGGCGAAATCAACAACACCTGAAGTTTCATAATAGAACCGCATTATATACATTTTTTCGGCTTAATGTGACAAACGCCTCGTGCGAAATATTACAAAAAAGATTAGAATAGGCCAGCATGCGTAAGCCAACTCATACCAAGATTTTGATCACCGGAGCTGTTTCACTTTTGGGCCGATACCTGATACAACAATTGTCAGACCGTTTTCAACTTTTTCTTGCCTTCCACCGAGTTCCTCAACCGGTGATTTCATCACACCCGCAAATCCGTTATTTAAGCCTCGACGTCACAAATCTTTCCCAAGTCGAAAAAACAATATCTGATACCTGTCCTGACGTCGTCATTCATCTTGCAGCAGTATCCAATATCGAGTACTGTCAAACTCATCCCAAAGAAACCAGAATCATCAATATTGATGCTACATCTCATCTATGTCAGATTTTGAGTCATTCGCCGACTCAACTCATTTTTACCTCTTCTTCACAGGTCTTCTCCGGTCAAAACGCACCCTATCGGGAAACATCTTTACCCCACCCTGTAAGTATTTATGGCAAAACC
Organism: Candidatus Gottesmanbacteria bacterium GW2011_GWC1_43_10; assembly: GCA_000995415.1. GTDB lineage: Bacteria > Patescibacteriota > Microgenomatia > UBA10105 > UBA10105 > UBA10105. Next base: position 56,581 of record LCEX01000002.1, on the reverse strand, counting down.
AAGTTGTCAGCGGAAAAAATCATTCTCAAAACTAAATCACTATCAGCCACCATCATCAGATTTGCAACTATGTTTGGCTGGCCACCTGACGGCGCTAGAGAAAATGACGCTATTTTTTACCTGCAAAGGTTACAAAACACAAAAAAAATATATCTGGTTAACGACCGCTTTTACAATCCGATATATGCCTTAAGAGCGGCTCAGATAATTGATAAAGTAATAAAAATGAAAACTTCCTGTATCTTTCACGTCGGAGGCCAGGATCGCGTCAGTCGCTATTCTTTCGTCCAAAATTTGATTTCAGCTTTTGACATCAAAAATCCTCCCATTCTGGTCCCTGTTACCGGTAACTACTTCAAAAATTTCTTTCCGCGTCCGCTGGATACGACTTTGTCTACGGGGAAAGTCAAACAGATGTTAAGATTTACTCCAACCAGCTTAATTACCGATTTACGACATATGGTTAATCACCCTTTAAGCAGTGATTAGTTCTTTGGCTGCCAAGGTTATGGATCTGTCAAATCTCAACTTAAAAAAAATTCTGTTGCCATTTCTGTCTCTAATTATACTATTTATTTCACTCGGTTTGATTACTTATTTGTGGTGGCAAATTTTGGCAAATTGGTACTTACATTTACCTTCACCCATCGGGGGTGATTACTATACCGGACTTACCTATGCTAAGTATTTTGCCCAGCACCTGCCACTACCTCCTTCAGGCTGGCTGGCTTTTTGGAACGGGGGCGGTCCCCTCATCGGGGGCTATCAGTGGCTGACTTTTTATCTCATGGCACCATTGCTTTTTTTCGCGACTCCACTTCAAGCGCTGAATTGGTATTCGGTAATTGCTATTTTACTGTTCCATCTTTTTTCATATTTACTCTACTTACAAATCAGTAAAAATTATTTTGTTGCGCTCGGACTGACGCTCATTGGCTTGACATCACAAGCAGTGTATTACCAACTTACTTCCGGCGGGATGATCACCGGCTCATCCATGCAGTTTTATTTACCACTGTCACTTTTATTTTTATATCGCCATTTTGACCTGCCAAAATCATACCGTAACTTACTTATTTCCTCAGTAATTTGCGGTCTAAGTCTGATTCACCATCCGGCAATGAGTTTATTATTTGTGATACTACCGGTAAGCGTAGTTTTAGTTACCAGAAGTTTGATTGTTTCTACCAGTCGAATCGCCCATCGGGTATCCGAAATATTAATCTTCATTTTTACTACCAGCGCCAGCGGAACTTTAGGTCTCTGGCCATTTTTTAATCAGATGTCCTTTAGTGAAATTGCTACAACATGTGATAATTCGCAGTGTTGGGGCATATATCCTTTCCATTTGGAGCGGTGGCTAGGTTGGTTACCGTTTATTGTCTCAGGACTTAGTTTGCTTTTTGTTTTGGGAGCAAAATTAGTTTATCGTATCTTCAAACGATCATTAAGCATTCGTTCCACCATGCCACTTTTATTTGCATCCGTTGTGCTTTTACTTTATCCGTTTGGGGCTTATTTACATCTTTTAAATTCGCTGGCAAATTCCTTGTTTCCCCGCCGGATGTTCTGGGCAGTTTTGGTGCTACTACTAACACTTGCAGCTCAGAATTTCAAACTCCTTACCCGGGCCAATCGCTACTTCGGGTGGCTGATGTCTACAGCTTTTATTTCTATCTTGCCGTTTGTTTTGCCCTGGCAAGTCAACTCCCTAACCAGCGCCAGCCTGATACCTAAATTTTTGACAGATCCACCCAATGCTGCTCCTAATTATATCCATAAAATTATCTTGCCCGAATATCGGGATATAAGTTATAAAAACGAGCAATTACCAGCCTGGTTGACACCAGAAAACCCGCAATACCGACTTGACTCAAATGACGCCACTCTCACCCACTGGTGGAACCTGATAAGTGATATCCCAGTCACACGGGGATATACCAGTGGCTTCAACGCCAAATCAAGTGACTGGACTTATTATTTGCAAACCGCCTTAAGTGTTGATGCCAACCAAAATGTCCCACCCCAACTCATCGAAAACCGGGCCCGGTTTTTATTCGATGCTTTTGGCATAGGTTTTGTAGTGAACGATAAATACCATACTGACTTGCAGAAGGAAGAGCTTTATGCAAAATATTCTAATCGTATCAGTCAACTAAAACCGCAGTTTACTTCACCTATCATCGAACCGACCACAGCTTTGCCGATCTTGTTTATTGGTGATGATTCTGGTTACTCGACTTTTATCCGGGCGCTGGCATTGACAAACCTGAATTCCAGTAAACTTATTCCTGTAAAGGGCCCGACTTCTCTTAGCAAACTATCGCCAACCATACTTGCCACATTCCCCTCTTTATTTTTATATCGTTTTCAAGGCGATTTAAAACTATTGGTCCCTTATCTTAAAAGTGGCGGTAAGGTTTTTCTTGAACTCGGGTCCAACCCAAATTTATCACACAAGTTCCCAAGCGACTTGCCATTAGCTCGAGTTAAAGAAAAAAGTGCTTCTGCCTGGAATCTCCAAATTGACCCTGACTCCAAATTAGTCAAGCAAATTGATCCCCAGCAATTTTCGCCGCTCCTTTACCAAAACCAGCCCTGGAAATATTCTACTTTCGATCCAAGCAAGTCGAATGCCAACACTACAGTACTGCTTAGGCAGGATGAGGAACCGGTCTTGGTGGATGCGCCAATTGAAAAGGGTCGACTATTTGTGAGTGGATTGAATTTACCGTTTCATCTTGTAGAGTATTTAAATCAAGAGGAAACCAGTCTGTTTGCAAACATTTTAGAAACTCTCGTGATCATTCCCAATTTGTATCCTCAAGCCCAAGTCATCCGCTACAATAGTGAAAAGATCGAAATAACAGGAAAAAAATTCAATGGAGTTTACTTTAAAGAAAATTTCCATCCAGGATGGCAAGCTAAAATAAATGATACGGCAGCACCAGTGTTTGAGGCCGGTTTAAATTTCATGTATATCCCTATTCCCCAAACTCCAAATCAGATACACTTGCAATTGGAATTTACCGGAGGATTCGGGAACTGGATTTGGTTTTATATAAATTTGCTGTCTTTGGTAGTTATTTCTGTGCTGATTCTTTTTCCAAAACTAACGCATAATTTATCTAGTTTCATCTCTTTACCTTTATCCAAATTGGCATCTAAGCGCATCTCAACTTTACAAACCGACGAGCATTTAAATTATTAATATGACCAAACAAACCTTGATCCAAAAACTGGGCGAAGTCAACTTTCGTCATTTAATCACTCAACAACATCTGGGTCTAGAAAAACACTTTCGGGAGGAGTATACGCCCACAGAAATGCTAGCGGAGCTTAAAAAGCGCATCAAATCGACGCGAACTGATTTTCGTAAGTTGCGAAATCAGAATATAAATTTACAGCCATATCTGGAAATAGGTGCGGAATACGGATTGCGTTCCTGTCTTTTGGAAACAGCTTTTGACGGGCGGGGTTTTGCTTTGGATTTGGCCCGGGCACCTTTGGAAGCAATGCCGCATTTCGCCAAACAATTTGGTTTTACTAAATTCCCCATCCGGATTGTGGCCGATGCCCATGAACTCCCATTCTCCAACCAAACATTTGCTTTTGTTTTTTGTTATCAAACTCTACATCATTTTCCAGATCCCTTACCAGTGGTTAAAGAGATCTGGCGCGTATTAAAACCCGGTGGCTGGTTCTTTTTTAGCGAAGAACCGGTAAGACAGACATTTAACCTGAGGCTGTTTCGCCGACCTACAAAGGCCAGCGGATGGAATAAGTTGCTCAAATATTCCTTACTTTTACCATTTATCTCCGAAATCGGCAAAAGCGAAGTCGACTATGGCATCGCTGAAGAAGCATTCAGTTTAAACTTATGGCAAAAATTGACTCGGGAATTTGTTGATGGCACAATCACCATTAGTCCATTTTTAGTAGGCCGCCATCTGCATTTAACCAATGCTCAGTTTAAATCGAAGTTGGAACTTCCTTTTACCAGCAAATTTAGCTTAACTCTGTTTGGCGGTGGTATCAGTGGTCTACTTCGTAAAAATTCGGGAGTTCAAAAAACCGAACCAAAAAGGATATTCCAATGTCCAAATTGTCACAGCAAATTAACCAAGATAAATCGCCGACTCACTTGTCTCATTTGTCAAAACAGTTATATGCAGACTAACGGGATCTGGCAACTTTTGACAAAGGACTTAAATCGAAAATTGTATGGTTAAGAAAAGTGTTTCATCTCCGCTGGTGTCAGTCGTGATTGCAACCAAAAATGAAGCAATGAATATCCAACGTCTACTCAAAAGTTTGCTTAAGCAAACTTTTACCAGTTTGGAGATCATTATTGTCGACAATTATTCCACCGACACCACATTGGAAATAGTCAAAAAATTTCCGGTGCAGGTTTTTTCTTACTCCGGCGAACGCAGTAAACAAAGAAATTTTGGTGTACTTAAATCCCGAGGTCGCCATCTTTTGCTCTTGGATGCTGACATGGAACTACCATCAACAGTCATCGCTGACTGCGTTAAAGCTATTCAAACCAACCTCGCTGACGCGGTGATCATCCCAGAAACTGTCAAAGGAAAAGGCTGGTTTACTAGAGTCAAAAAACTCGAGAAACAACTTTATCTAAACGAGCCAGTTATTGAAGCAGCCAGATTTATTAAAAAGTCTGTCTTTCTCAAAGTCGGCGGGTTTAGAGAAAATCTAGTCGCGGGTGAAGATTGGGATTTATCCCAACGGGTAAGTCGAATCGGCAACATTGGCCGAACTCGTACTTCGCTTTATCACTACGAAACTTCATTCTGGCGCGAGCTTAAACACAAATTTTATTATGCCAAACATATTCAGGTGTATGCCAGATACCATCCGCAACAGTTTTTACACCAAAGCGGTTGGTTTCGACTGAAACTCATGGCTAGAAAATTTCCAATGTTGCTGGCTGATCCGCTGGCAGCAGCAGTATTGATCATAACCAAGTTTATTGAGTTTGCTTTTTTTCAACTTATCAGATTAAATGATAAACTGACATAACTTAATAGATGATAAATGAGCGAACCAACTATTTCTATCATTTTTCCCAATGCTAATGGTGGCAATGAACCATTAGCTTGCCTATCTTCGATTGCTCGGCTTAACTATCCCAAAACAAAATTGGAAGTTATTGTCGTAGATAATCATTCTGCAGATGGTTCACCTCTTTTGATCAAACGCAAATATCCCCACGTAAAACTGATTTTAAATTCAGTCAATTTAGGTTTTGCTAAAGCTGTCAATTTGGGTATCGCTCAAGCCAAAGGTGAATATATTTTCATCGGCAACGATGACTTGATGTTTGAAAACAACTCACTTCAAATATTGGTGCGCTATCTAGTCAACCATCCGCGAGTGGGGTTGATTGGGGGTAAGATTTTTAGTAAGGATCAACACGCAAAACTTTCGACCGCCGGGTTTATGATGAACCGTTGGACCGGACATATTTATTCGGCTCCAAACCCGGAGCTTGTCAAATCGCCGGACTGGTTACAAGGTTGTGCTTTACTGACTTCGCGAAAGGCTTTGACGCAAGCAGGTTTGTTGGATCCGGGGTTTTCGCTGATTTATTTTGAAGATTATGACTTAGCATTAAGAATCAAAAAAAGCGGTTTACAAATCGTCTATCTACCTCAAGCCATCTTTTGGCACGGAGTCACCAAAACAATGAACAAAAATTTACCGGAAAAATATTATCAATGGTACAAAAACAAGTTTCGTTTTGTCTTAAAAAATTTACCGTGGGTAAATGTCTTAAGTATCTTTTTAATCCAATTTTTACTCATCGTACCGCTGCGACTTTTTTTAGGCGATGGCAGATTTATTCCACTGCTTAAAGGTGCCTGGTGGAACTTACAACATCTTGATGAGACTTTTATCGCCCGCAAACACTTATGCTGACGCAAACTCAATTTCTGGATTCCCTTGCTTGCCCTAGATGTAAAACCAAACTGAAACTTACTCGTAAACACTGTGCTGTCTGCGACTTTGGGTTTAGTTGCAAACAAGGTGTCTGGAAGTTGCTTTACAATCCCCATCCTGTTTCCGAAACCTCACGCCGACTTTACGAAAAGTTACACCGCCGGAAATTCGCTGTGCCGACGGATGGGGTTTATGAGGTCTTAGCCTGTTTTGCACGCGGCAACACTACCATCGACGTGGCTTCCGGCGACGGCGAATTGGAGAGTCGGGTTTCGGAAACAGTCGGCGTCGAATTTGCTTATAATGCTTTACGTAAAAGTAAAAACCGCGGCGCCAAGTTTTTAGTCCAGGCAGACGCGGCGCATCTACCATTTGTTGACGATGCTTTTGATCTAGCAATTTGTGCCGGTAGTCTGGAACATTTTGCCGATCCAGAACTCGCGATATCGGAAATGGCCCGCGTGTCAAAAATCCAAATATTAACAGTTCACAAACTGCCCTCTTTTCCCGCTATTCAAATCGTTTACAACCTACTCACCCACATCATTAGTTTACAACAGCAGCCAATCGAACAACCGCTGACCTGGAAAAGATTGGAAAACCTACTGATCCAAGCCCAACTTAAAATCATTTTTAAAGGAGTATGGACTTTGCCGGTTAATTATGGACGAGTTGTTAAATTTTTACCAGAATTAAAAAATCTACCCAGCTGTCATTTTGTGATTACCAAAAAATGAAAACTCGCCTATCCAAATCACTTTCGCTCCCAACAATAACTATATTTCTAATTTTAGGACTAGCTTTGGGATTACGTCTGCTTTATTTACCTGTGCGAGCATTTTGGTTTGATGAGGCTTTTACCTACGAAATCGCTAAATTGCCTTTTGTCCAAATCTGGCCGGCGGTCTTAACCGATAGCAATCCGCCACTATATTATTTATTAATTCATTTTTTGCTATTTTTGAGCAAAAATCCGTTGGTTTTGCGTTTGCCATCTCTGGTTTTTAACCTGGCTACTATTTGGTTGACCTTTTTGATTGGCAAAAAATTATTTCCGAACCGAGTTGCCGTGGTCACTACCATCCTGCTCGCGATTTCTCCGCTGCAAATTTATCTAGCGACTGAAGCTCGTCTCCATGCTCTGGCCGGACTGTTTTTAGTCGGAATCATCCACTCGTTTTTTGATCTGACTACCACCGTCAACCGAAAAAATCTAGTTTTTTTTGTCCTCTGGTCAATCCTGGGTTTGTATACCCAATATTATATCTTACTAGTATTCTTGCCGTTAACGATCCTGGTTTTCACCGAACCCAAAAAACTAACTCCAATTAAATGGACACAGCTTTTATCTCTGATTTTTCTTATCTGGTCTCCGTGGCTGGCTGCGGCCCTAATCACGCCGCACAGTCCTTGTGCCTGTCCGCCCACTTGGCTATCGCTCCCAGCAAGTTTGGTGTCACCTATTTTGGGCGGTATCGGCGAGGTTACATTACGCGCGTTTCCAAATCTACCAACATCTATCCAACTTATTTTTGTAGCCGCCGTGTTCTTTGCGGGTGTCTTTTTTGTCAAAGGTTTTTTCTATTCCCACAAACCGATGTTAATCTTAGTTTTTCCGTTATTTCTTTTAACAGCTGGTTCACTTTTTGTCCCGGCTTTTTCGCCAAAAGCTTTTGCAATTTTTAGTCCACTGTATTTCCTGATCATCGCCCGCGGTCTGGACTTAGCGAATCCGTTTTATACCAAAGTCTTTTTATTGCTTCTTATAGTAGTGACCTTAATCCAAATTTTTGATCCCTTTTTCGCTGGAGAAAAATTACAACTCGTGAAGTCACTGATCGACAAGCAACCTGCGGTTGTGGTACATACTTCGGTTTCGACGTATTATTCATTTGACTTTTATACTCAAAACCGGCTGGCCAATTATTTAATCACTCCCAATCCTTTGTCTTTTGCAACGCGTAAATTTATTGGCGGGCAATATTTGTTTCCGCCGCGGGAGAAAAGTTTGTGGTTAGTAGATACTGAAAAATGGACCATTGCATCACAAAAAGAATTGGCACTAACCAAAATCTTTGCAGACTATAAAACAAGTCAAAGTTGGCACATTGGAAACTTAAAAATTTTATATTTGATCCAAAAATGAAAATCGCAGTTCTCGGTCTTATTTGCAACCTCAAATCCGGGGCGCGGGCTCCAATTGACTTGGCGCGAGCGCTAGCCAAAAAGCATTCCGTCGTTTTTATAAGTTATTCAACTAACCAAGACCAAAACACGATTAAACTTCTTAAAACTGCCGGAGTCGACGTCAGACTGACTTTCCAAACCCCATTTCCAATCGTAGGAAAATTCATAGATTTAGTTAAAGTCAGACAACAGCTGATGAAATATCAACCCGATGTGATTAGCGCCCATACTATCTTGACATTTATCATCGCTGCTTGGTCAACTCGTATACCCCTTATTGAAACATATTATGGTACACAGTTTAATGTCCTGGGCGAGCATTTTATGAATTTACGACGTGTATTGTGGCTGTTAGAACCATTCTTAAATTTCTTAATTTATCTAAAAACATGGTTAATAATTCATCTACCTCATCAAATAATTGCGATTTCCCGCTTTGCAAGTCTCGAAGCTTTTCGTCTCTACCACTTGAAGTGTCCGTATATTTATTTGGGAACTGATTTGCAGGCAGTGAACTTATCCAAATCTGATTATCGGAAAAATAAATCAACTGTTAATCTGTTATCGGTGAGTCGCATTACTCCTTATAAGCAGTTTGAACTGTTGATTGGTATGTATAAAAAATTGGTAATAGTTTATCCCGGCTTGAAATTGACTTTGGTAGGCTCTGCGCCACAATCACAATATTATAAGTACCTGAAAACCCTTGATCCTAAAGTACAAATAATCGTTTCGCCTGGTGATGCAAAACTAATTAAGCTGTATCAACAAACAGATATTTATATCACTGCTGATAAATACCTGTTTTTGGGGTTACCTATCATTGAAGCCGCGAGCTTTAGTAAATCTGCAGTAGCTCTAAATTTTGCGGCGGCGGCGGAAGTCATCATTTCCGGCCAAACCGGATATGTGGCCAGCGATTTTTCCGAGTTGTTATTTTTTACTAAACGCCTGATTGACAAACCCGACTTGCGCCGTAGAATGGGGATCCGAGCTTACCAACGTGCCCAACACATCTTTGATTGGTCCAAAATTGCCGATAAGTATATTGACATTTTTACCCAAGTTATCAAAAAACATGTGGAAAAAATCTAAACCTATTTATGTCTTGGGTCTCAACGAAGCGTTGGGTGCGGGAGCCGCCTTGCTTAAAAACGGAAAAATCGTAGCCAAGGCACGTGAAGACCACTTTACCAAAATCAAAAATCAATCCGGCTTCCCCAAAAACGCGATCCATTATTGCTGCCGGATTGCCGGGATCGCTATTCATGAACTTAATCTGATCTGTCTGTCTTACATCGATCCTTATCCGCATTTTACGACTGCCCAAAGCGTGGAACTACCGGACACGACACCCAAGCTCTTACGCAAATGGCGTGACTTAGCGCCTCGCTGGGAATACCAGTTTTCCTGGTTTAATTATGTCACCGATACCGGACGCAGGTTGTACTATGCCGCCTTTCAACCACAAAACCAAGAGCAACAAATACGGGATATCGCAACCAGTCTCAAACTTGACCCAAAAAAAATCATCCGCCTCGACCATCATTTGTGTCACGCCTATACTGCTTATTTTTCCCGTCCCCACCTCTCTTCCAACCCAACTTTGGTTTTAACATGTGACGGTGCCGGGGATGGCACTTCGGCTGCAGTTTATATAGTGGAAAATGGGCAATTTCACTGCCTTAGTCAGACTTCACATACTCATTCTTTGGGTCTTTTCTATGCCAGTATCACTGCTTTTTTAGGATTTATTCCGCACAAAGAAGAAGCCCGAGTCATGCAACTGGCCCGTGCTACAGCTCGCCACAACTTCCAAAAAATCATTAAGCTTTTGCAAAAATTAATCTGGGTAGAAGGGCTACAGTTTAAATCTCAAATCCCCTCGCGTCATTTTGATTTTTATTTACGCGAGAAGTTGGCTGGATTAAATCCAGATATCGTAGCTTGTGCTGCCCAAAAAATATTAGAAGATAGTTTGACGACTTGGGTCAAAAATGCAGTAACCCAAACTAAAATTCATGAATTAGCGTTAGCTGGAGGTGTCTTCTTAAATACTCGGGCCAATCAAAAAATCGCTAAACTACAATCAGTGAAGGATATGCACATAGCTCCTAACCCCGGAGATGAATCCAACGCCTTGGGAGCAGCTTTTTATGGATACAGGAAGCTAAAGGCTCGTTCGTCCGCCCAGGGCGGATGATTACGGCCCTTTGTGCCACATTTTTCAATATTATAGTAATCATGTTATTAACGGATGCTACCTAATTTGAATAATATTATGAAAAAAAAACCAGCTCTATACGATCCGCAATACTTCCATGAACGCGACCACCTTGATCTACATATTGCCGAATCGGTTAAACTTCTGATGCGCAAACACCGACTCAAGTCTGTTTTGGATGTCGGTTGCGGCACCGGCCGCCTGGTCCGTTTTTTGAATCTATCAGGTTTCCGAGCCCAAGGTTGTGACAATCAAACTGCAGCTCTAAAACTCGCGCGCAAAATAAACCCACCGAAAAATATCGTTCGTGCCTCAGCCAGTCGCCTGCCGTTTATAAAATCCACTTTTGATTTGATCACCTCGATTTCGGTGATTGAACATCTCACGCCCTACCAATCACAACAGTTCATTTCTGCAAGTTGGCGTATTTTAAAACCGCGCGGTTATATCTTTTTAATTACCCCGAACTTTGTTTCTCCGCTACGCTTAATCCTGGGAAAGCGCTGGTTTGGATACAGTGATCCCTCGCATATCCAGTTTTTTACTCCAAGTTCCCTAGCAAACTTACTTAAACTCAACGGGTTTGGATCTGTCACCTGCAGATTACCGACTGCCTATAACGTGCCTTTTGATTGGTATCTACCGGTCTTTTTCCGTAAACTTCCCATGCCGTTGAAAAACCTTTTGAATTATCTGATGATTTCTTCGCCTCTTTCGACCTGGCGCGACAGTTTTTGGATTTTAGGCCAAAAATGAATATGAAATGGTGGTTTATAAAAACAATTCAAGCTACTCGCTTTTACCCGGTTGTACGATGGGGCTGGCGTACCTTTGATAAATTGCATTTTTTGCGCCGCCGCCGGGAACAAAATTTTTTCGGGCAATTTGTCCGTCCTAATGACCTAGTTTTTGATGTGGGCGCTTGTTTTGGCGAAAAAACCAGCATATTCCTAAAACTAGGCGCAAGAGTAGTAGCTATTGAACCAGCAACAGCTTCCCTTGCCGAATTGCGACACAAATTTGCCAATGATCCCCGTGTCGCCATCATCCCCTATGCTGCTTCAGCAAAAAACGGCTGGGGTTCTTTAGCTATTTGTGAACAAGAACCGGCTATCACCACCATGAGTAAAAGTTGGGTGACCCATAGCCGCTTCGCCAAAGATTTTCGCTGGACCCGGGTGCAAAAGATTCCGCTCGTCACCCTGAACACTCTGATCCAAAAATATGGCCAACCCGCATTTTGCAAAATCGATGTCGAAGGGTATGAAACTAATGTGCTACATGGACTGACAACTTCTTTACCTTTAATTTCTTTTGAATTTCATCGAGAACTACTGAATAACACTTTCAAAAGTCTTCGGTATCTTGATTCCCTGGGCCAAGTCCACTTCAACTATACCGCTTATGATTCGATGCATTTTCTTTTACCTCGGTGGCTTGACTATCGATCACTGTCCAAACACTTATCCGCACAAACTGACCGATACTTGTGGGGAGATATTTATGCCAAACTATGAAAAAATATAAAATTGGCATTTTGGTCGACCAGCTTGTACCCGGTGGAGTCCAAAAATCAGCCATCCAAGAAGCTCAATACCTGAAAAAGCTGGGGCATGACGTCAGACTATTCGTTCTGGTCAAGCTGGACATAAGTTATCAGTATCAGGATTTATCAACGGGCTTGGAAGTAATTTACCTATCTGACTTCAATCCCTGGCCCTTCAAAAGAGCTTGGCGCATCCCTTACTTTTCTTTTTTGACTACCCTCCATCTGTTAAACCCATTTTTTGCCGGGCGATATCAAATACTTAAAAATCTGGATTTTATTGTGAGCCACGGGACGACCACGTGTATCACTGCACGGGCGGTCAGCTTACGACTCAAGATCCCTTACTTAGCTTTTATTTGGGACCCGATGCTTTATATCTGGGAAAAAGTTTATGGTTCAAGTCCAATACGCTGGTTATCTCCATTTATCAAATCTCTGATCAAAAAATACGAACGCGATTTTTTACTTACCGCAGCTTTGGTAGCTACCTCATCCCGGGTCCATCAAAAATTTATAAAAACTCATTACCAGATTGATCCCTTAATCATTTATCCCGGATGCGCCATTTTAGATATTGCGCCCCGCAAGCAATCCCGATATATCTTGGGTTTTACCAGGTGGGAATCGGCCAAAAATCCTTTTTTATTTATGACCCTCGCCCGAAAAATCCCCCGGTTGAAAATCCTTTTAGCCGGCAGTTGGACAAATATTGAGGACCGCGCGGATTTTTTAGCACAAGTAAAAGCACAAGGTTTGGCAAAAAGAATTTCGTTGCTTTCCGCACAGGCGGAAACTGACTTACAGGAAATTGCTCAAAAAAGCTTTGTCTGGGTCCATCCCAACTTTGAAGCTTTCGGCATGTCCGGCTTGGAAATGGCCGCTTATGGATTGCCCATCATCATTCCCCGAGGATCTGGAGTGACCGAATTGTTTACTCACGGCCGGGAAGGGTTTTTCCCTGACGATGGGAAAACTAATCAATTTGTTAAATACATCAAGTATTTGTATCAACATCCAACTGAAGCCCTTACTATGGGAAAAAAAGCTGCTGCCACAGCCCGCAAATATTCATGGGAAACCCACGCTCAAACTGTTTTGAAATCTATTTCGGTATATTTAACACAAACGAAAATTGTATGTTTAGCCAACGCTTTCGTCTCAACCCAAGCCATCGGCGGCGGAGACCAAGTACTCATGCAGACTATAAAACATTTATCAGCTAAGGTTAGGATAACCGTAATTCTACCGCAACATGGACTATACCATTGGCAAAAAGTCCATATCGCAAGTCCTTACTTGCGCTTCGTCATCCTCCCCACAACTTGGTTTGACAATCAAGACCGACCGTTTCGTCTATTTATAGCGTATTTAATCCGCAGTTTTCTCGCCTATTTTTATTTACTAAAGTTACCGTCTTTTGACATCCTCCATACCAGTACGGACATGATATCGGATACACTCCCGGCTTTCCTTTATCATCAAACGAATATCCAACCCTGGACAGCGCGGTTCTTTCATTTCATCCAGACGCCATTTCAACGTGAAGGTCAGTGGTGGATAAACACTGGATCATATTTTTTGCAACAGCTCAGTCTTCTTCTTTTGAAACAAGCTGATCTTTTGTTGGTAGACAATCCTACACTTATCCCGAAACTAACAAAAAAAGGGTTCTCCCGAAAAAACATCCGATTGGCTTTTGGCGGAGTTGATTTAGATCAAATCAAGGCTACCCCTATCTACCGGAAGTTAAGCTCTGATGCCATAGTCATCGGTAGATTGCAGCCGCATAAAGGTATATTTGATGCCCTCGATGTCTGGCAAAAAGTCACGCGAGTTCTCCCGCAAGCACGTCTAGTTATTGTTGGTTATGCTACTCGCGAAATCCAAACTCAAGTCCAACGGCAAGTAAAACTCACGGGTTTAGAAAAAAATGTGTTTTTTACAGGTTATCTAAAGAGCCAAATCAACCTCTACCAATATATCAAAGCATCAAAATTGTTGCTATTCCTGGATCATGAGGCAGGATTTGGCTTGGTAGTTGCAGAAGCGATGGCGGCCGGACTCCCGGTCATCTGTTATGATTTGTCTATATTTGGTTCGGTATATAAACAAGGTTTTATGGCTCTTCCTCTCAAACAACCAGATTTGGTAGCCAAGAAGGTAATAAATTTATTAACCCAAGAATCAATCCGACAGAGATTGGCCAAGACCGCTTTGACCGAATCCTACCGATTTGATTGGCAAAAGATAGGTAGAAAATTTGAAATAGAGGTGTGTAAAATAACCAAATTTACCTAATTTACTCATCTTCCTTTCCCCACCATTTTTTAGTTTCGAAATTTATTGTTTGCCAAACTTTCCTACATAGACGACCCAAAATCGCTCCTTTTAGAACTACTTCGTCAAGAATGGTGATACCAATTAATAACGTGACACCTACCAAACCCCAGGTAGTGGTTGACCCAGAATAGTGAAATGTGACTTCGCTGGGAATGTTTTGAAAACGGGTCGGGATACGAATATACATAAACCCCGGGTAACTGGGGCCGACAGGATAAATTTTTGCCGATTCTTTGGCTTTATCGGTACGAATAGTCGCCCGCCAACCCGGATACGCTTCTTCCTTAAGTAAAACGCCCTTACTTTGCGAGATTCGGATCCGCCTAGTTTCGGGATTTATAAATTCAGCATCAGATTCAATCTTGTCCTGACTACCTAGCTTAACTATTTTGGTAATGATGTTTTTGTAAAAAGCTACTTCCTGCCGGTTGTGGAAACGGATGACATGATAAGACAGATTCATTCCGCTCCAAATCACCTCTCCTGACCCCAGAGGCAGCGACATTAAAACCGGTTGCCCATGGTTTTTTAATAAAACCTTGGATCCGGTTCTGACTGCGCTCGAATCAGGCGGATAAGAAAAATTCCAGGCTGTTTGGTCAAAAAGCGGGGGATCAAAACTCGTCAAATCGATGCCCCGGGTCAAGCCATCATCCACCTCTGTAAAATCCCAGGCCTCACCCAGCTGCTTTCGGATACTCGTTTCAATTGGAAATACTTCCGGCAAGTTTTGTGAATTGGCTTCTCTGGTTTCAGTCCCTGAATCTATAAATAGCTGCTTGCCGCCCTTGACGTATTCGACTATTTGTCTGAATGCACTTTGTTGGTTGGAATAATGATAATCATATAGTAGCAGTCCGTCCATCGCCGCCAGTGTTTTTTCTGACAACTGGTTTAAATCGCTGCCTAATTTCACCGGAATAAGTTGGCTGACTCCCAAATTACTGTCGGCGAGAGCCCGAACTACAGTTTCATACCCTTGGTCCGTGGCTACTATCCCCAAAGTCACGGCATTAGTACCAATAAGCAACGGACTCACCTTCTCATCTTTAAGTTCGTAAAAGTGAAGTGCCTGATTTCCTTGATTGTATTTTTCAGTGTTGAAAGGCAAGTCTACCTCATTTGCCATATAGGTTTTTTGCGAAAAACTGGTGGGTAGTGGTGCGTAAGCTGTGGGTCCGGCATGCCCGGCTTCAAAAAACTTCACCCCATACCAATCCACCAAAAACAGGGTATTATTTAAAGCTGTTTCAGGCGGATAATGAAATGCTCCCACTAGTTCATCATCACCGTTAGTAGCTTTATTTAGAGCCGCGTCCAGCCAGAAAAAGTAACCTCGGTTTTGGGCGTTTACCGGCGGATCAAAGTAACCTCGCGCCAGAGGCATTGCAAAAACCGCGCTCCACCAGATGTTCACCGTTTGATCAGCAGAATAGAGGCGATAGTCGCGTCGGTTTCCGTCTAACCAAGTTGGTACCAAATCGTAAGTCAACGCCGTAAACCCGCTGCCGGTACGTAAATTCAAGACATCTGGAAAAGCCGAAGAGGTGTTACTCCGTGCCACGATTTTTTCTTTCAGACCCTGCGAGGTCGTGTTTAAGCTGATTGCACCAGCTCCTAAAATAACCAAGCTGGCAACTGGAATTAAGATATGAAAAATCTTCCAAAACCCAGTTGCTTTCTCGTAAAGATGTTTTTGGGCCGTTCCCCACAAGCTCGCCACTACCATACCCAGCCATATTGGTGTAGCCCAAAACAACCGGTACCAACCTCCATGATAAATTGATATTCCATAAGCAAATATCCATACATACACTACATAAAAAATTGCTACCACCAGAAACGGCAACGATTCAAATAACATTTTCGGTTGCCGACGTAGTATAAGTACCAGAACAAAAAAAACTGTTGCCCCTGCCAATAAATAGTAAAAGGTCAAATTGGTATCCTGAATGATTCGCCAGGGTTGAGCCCCGTGAAACGCGGCAATTTCGGCAGAGGCAGTTGCATCAACTTTCGCCGTAGATGTAGCTACCTCTGTCGAATTGGTCACGATCAAAGTTTTTAGAGCGTCGCCAAGCGTAAAATAAAACAGCGGCAGACCAAAAACAAAAGAAACTAAAACAAAAACGATCAGAGACTTCAGCCTGTGCCAAATTTTCAACCCTTGTGCCAAAAATAGAAACAATAAGCCTGCAGTCGGATAGATATAAGCAATCGCTATCTGCGGATGCCCCCAAATCGAAAGACCAGTAAGTAAAATTGCCAACCACAAGGCGGCTCTTTTTCTGGTGGTTAAAAATAGCACGACGAATAAGATTACCCACGGAAAAAACATTTGTGTAGCGTGACTGGGTAAACTTCCTCCCCACATGAGAGATCCATATACTCCGACGGAAAATATGGCCCCAAGGCTAAGTAATACGGCAATTACCCAATTGCGGGATAAAACATAAAATAGAGCATAGGCACCCAAAAAGTATAAAATCAAACTTACCAACATCCAGATTTTGATTGCTTGATTGACTTCGAAAAAATAAGTCAATGGTACAATCAAATATGCGTGCAAAATCGGAAACCCGGTGATCCAGGGCCAACCGCTAAACCAGGCAGAAAACCAACCGGCTGCCGGAAATATGAAATTTTGTTTAAGAGAATTGACCAGGGAGGCCGTGTAATAAAAATCAACCCCCCATAAGGGTTTGGCATCAAAGTACCATTTGCCTATCGGCCAGAAAGCGCCAATAATGATACTTACGGCGCTAAGGTGCAAAACGAATAACAAAAAGGCTAATAGTAGTTTTTTCATTAACTTCAAAATTCTAAACTTCTAAGTAACTAAGCAACTAAGCTACTTTTATTCTTCTTCTTTTTCCCACCACTTACCCATCCATTTTTGAGACTTTTGGGCCAAGTGTGATATGTGAACACCAATAAGTACTCCATGAAAAAATGATAGATCTAAAAGAATGATTATCATCAAGCTCGACATAAACCAAATCATATAATCGCGACTATTGCCATTGTAGGTAAAACTCACCTGACCAGCTTGGGTCGAAGGCACATATATAAATCCTGGGAAAGATGGACCAGCAGCATAGGCCTTGACCCGACGCCCATCTATTTTTACTTGCCAGTTGTCAAAAAACTCCTCCTTAAATAAAATTCCCCGCGTAGTACCTTCGGGTGAAAAATTGACTTGTCGGGCGTTTTTAAACTGCGCTGACCCCAAAACCGGCGGGCGTTCGGATAATGACAACATTTGCTTTAGCAAATTTATGTAAAGTTGGCTTTCAACTTGATTGGTATAATACTGTACGTGATAAGCCAAATTCATTCCGCTCCACAAAACGATTCCCTGACCAAATTTGGTAGAAATCAAAATCGGTTTACCCTTTTGCCGAAGTAATATTTTGGCGTCAGATTTTACATCACTTGTCGGATAGGAAAATTTCCACTCGGCTTCACTAAACACCGGGGGTGCTAGTGCCGTCAGATCAATGCCGGAAAATATGTCTGCGGCTGTTGGTGTCAAATCCCATTCTTTTCCTAACCCCCGGCGCTCGGTGGAGCGAAATGGCAGAAGTTCTGGAATATTATTGCTTTGTCCCTCGGGGGTTTCACCTCCCGTATCTATGAATAGTTTGCCTCCAGCCTCGACATAATCTGTAAGCAAAGTAAAGACCCGATTTTTTTGTTTGTAACGATAGTTGGATAAGATCAATCCGTCAAATTGACGTAGTTCATCTCTAGTAAAATCATCAATGTTTTTATCAGCAAACAAAGTCACCAAAAATCTAGAATTTAGATTGTGCAGTGACAAAATTTTGGTCAAACTTTCATAAGCTGCCCAATCACACATACACACGACGACTGGAGCATTTGATCCGGATAATATAGGCGAAACTATCTGGTCGGTAAATTTATAATACTTCAAAAATTGTCCCACATCTTCCCTGACTTCTGGTTTACCTGACTTGGTTTCATACAAAAGATACGCCCCAGGGATTTCGACATCTTCCGTTTGCACCAGCAAATCAGTTAAATAACTTGATGGGCCTTTGTTGGGAGATTTGGATAAATGCCCGCCTTCGGCATATCTGACTCCATACCAATCTATATAGTAAAGAGCCATTTGTCTGGCTGCACTTTCACTATATTTAAAGTTGGTCACCAATCCATCCCCGGCTATGGCTTGATCAAGTAAAAAGTGGTTTCCTTGGAACCCGGTGCCCACCGGCGGATCCAAATATCCCCGAACCAACGGCAAATCAAAGAGGGCATTCCACCACACGTTTACCTGAGCATCCGAGGTATACAAACGGTAGTTTTTATTAGTTATATCCAGCCAAGTTGGGATAAGTTTCGATTTTAACTCATCTAGTTCGGCTTGGTTTCTGACCAAATTAATTGCTTCTGGATGAGCGCTCGCAGGCGATGATTTTTGTTCAAGCAGGCTGATTGTATTTTGGGCAACTCCTCCACTTTGGAGCATAATAAGTCCGCCAATTGCGGCAAGCGTAATAATTGAGAAGGCTATTTGTCCACCAAATTTGCTCCGCGAAGTAAATGCGCTGTGTAAATAACCCGCGCTTGCTGCAATCGCCACTCCCAGGGAAATCGGAAAATGCCAAAAAGCCCGATACCAAGCCTGTGGCAAAATCGGAAACCCGTAGGCATTAGCCAGTACATGCACCACTGAATAACCTGCCAAAATCACCCAGGGCAGTATTGAAAAAATCCTTTTTTTGTGTCGATCCAACAAAAAACCCAAGACCAATGCTCCCACTGCCACTGCTATCAACCAAAACAACAACTTATTTGTATCACTGAATAAAACCGCGAAATGGCTGCGTTCTACAGTAATCAGGGTCTGATCTCCGCTGACTGAAATGCCTTCTTTACTAATACCGATTTTACCCACGGTTGCACCCAAGCCATAGGGATTTAAGATTTTGCCCTCCAAAAAATGCACGATAAGACCGCTTAAGAAACCCTGTGTCACCCGATAAGCCAGCAAATAACCACCAAGAAAAAGCACTATGACTTCGCCGATTCTTTGGCCGATTTTTACCCTCCTTGCCCGCATCCCGAAGAAAAGGGGCGCGGCGGCGGCCGGAAACACAAAGGCCCCGGCATTGGCCAAATGACCTAAATAAGCCAAGCCCAAAACCAGTACCCCCGCCCAGTACCACCGTGAGTTACCAGAAGCTAAATAACTGGCCATCAGCCACAACATGAGTGGAAAATACAATTGATTTAAAAAGTAAGGTAAACTCCCACCCCAGGTAAGGGAACCGTACATATTGGCGCTCATAGCAACCATAGCCGTAATCAATGCCGACAGTAAATGATTGCGACTCAACCGATAAGCCGTAAGATACAGGAAAAAAAGTAACCCGCCAAAACCAGCGAGCGCAAAAAATTTCACCGTTTCAATCAGTGGATAAAACTTGGCGACAAATGCCATCGGATAAAACCAGCTCAAAACTTGAACCGTATCGATGGGTGAACCAGCAAACCAAAAATATAAATATCCCCGGGGCAAAATTTCCAAGTTTTCCTTGAGGAACCTGACAAAAGTCACTGTATTATAAAAATCTACTCCCAGGATAGGCCGATGGTTGAAATACCAAGTTGCTACTGGCCAGAAGGAAATACCTACCAAAACTAAAGCAACTATGTGTAATAGTAGTGAACCGATTCTAAATAAGAACTTCATGCCTTATATATAGTACTATGAATCCGCCTCGTTGGTAAACTCCCTCACCTTTTAGTTGGATTGAAGAACTAAGTTAGTAACTTCACTAAACGTGTAAGGATGCAAATCGTCGCGGAAAATATATTGCTTATCAGGCAAAAGCGGTAAATCAGCCGCAAACAATTCACTTAAAATCAGCCTGAATGAATTTACTGGTGTGATGGTCGGATACAATTTATCTTTTATATCTAAATAAGGCACGTAATAAGCATTTAGGATCGCCATTTTTTGGATCAATTCTTCACGGTTTGCAGTTTCCCAACTAAAATCGTCACTCCCGGCCAGTTGTCTTTCCAAATACCTCTTCGGGAAAATACCTTCATCGCTTTGGATGACGATGATCGGCGCCGTCTTAGATTTGTTAAGTAATGTATTTACTACTGACTTGATTTGGGAATTAATAAATTGGATCTGCCCGACATAACCGTCACGGTAAGATTTACTGGAAATCTCTGCTGGTGTTTGGTAACGTCCATCAGGGGCAAAGACAAACGGATCGTGCGGCACCAAAATATGGGCAAAAACAAATTTTGGCCCAGGTATAGACGCCAAGTCTTCCAGTTTTTGCAAACTAAACTGAACTCGTTCCCATTCCAGTTTATGATCGTCAAAAATATTTAAACGTGAGGCCAGTGGATACAAAACGGTGGTCTTATAAAGCAATATGGTAAATTCAGGCAACGGATATTTATTGTAATTGATATCGGCAAAGTTATTATGAGCCGTATGCGCCCAAAAAGAACCCAGATGGACGTATGTATAGCCCCGCGCTTTTAAGAACTGGCCAACTTGGTGATTTTGCAGCAAATCGTAAAGTGGTAAAAAAAATTGGGACTCCCGCCCAAATTGTCCTTCTAAAAAATTTAAGTATTTCATGTTTAATGAAGACGCTAAGGAATGTCCGGTTTTCAGGTAATTAGCTAAGCTCTTTCTAGCGATGTAAAATCCTTGCTGCTCTAGCCAATTAGTAAATTCCTGATTATCAAAATCGTAAACTTCACGCAAAATATCGTCTCGGCCATAACGATCAAAAATCAGATAATAAATATCCGGGCTGACTTGGGAAGAAGGAGCGATCGAGGTTGATTGCGCCTTTTTTAAAGTTTCCGGGCTCTTGACTATAAAACGCCACCAAAACCAGCCTATTTGCAATAGTGAAATTAAAACCAAAGTCATCCCCATCAAATTCATAAATCTGGTTAGTTGACTTAATTTGCTTCTCGTCCGCCACAACCACCAACAAGCCAAGAGATATAATCCGCTCATCACCGGGAAAACCACATAACCGCTGACCCACCAATTGTCTAAGTTCCGACCGCGAACCATATCTAAAACGCTACCGTAAGAAAAGAAAAGCAACAGAAACAGCGACAATACGAGCGCCCGCTTGGCTGTCGATTTGACAAAAATCTTGCCCAACCAATTTAGAACCAGCGTGGCTCCCGTGACTACTACGAGTGGCAAAAAAACCTGATCCATAGGCACTTCTTTGACATTTCGTGCATATAAAAACACCACCGGAAATATCGCAAACAAAAACGGGTGCCAGATATGTATTTTTTTCACTTTTTTCGGCGCATTAAATAAATAACCCGATCTGACTCCAAAATTGGATGAATACTAACAATAGAAAAATACTGTTTAAACGCAGCGGAAAAGTTTTCTTTTGAATAATCTTTAAATATATCTTTTCTGAATTTCAACATTTCCGAAATCTCAGGATCCGGCCTAGGAACAAATTCAATTACCAGCATCCTTCCCAAATCCCTGAAATAACGGGCTATATCTGAAAAAGGCAGATTGTAACTGATAGCCAGATGATGCACTAAAGCCAAAGCCAAAACCATCTCTGCCGACCCCCGCTCAACTAGTGACAAACGCTCCTGATTCGCCCATCCGATTGCAGCTGTAGGGTTGGTGATATCCACGATCAGGGGCAAAACGCGAGTGCTTCCAGTAACCAAACATCTGTCATAATGTTTCTCCGTTGCCCGACCATCATTATCTAGCGCCAAGATAAAATCCACGTCTTCGGCTATCAACTGACTGAATTCACCAGTGTTGGCACCCATATCCCAAACTGTCTGGGGCTTATATTTTTGGATAATTTTTTTGATTATTTGTTTTTTTGCAGCAAAAGCCCGGGAAGTATAGGAGAATTTGTGGTAATAATTTTCCCAATTTGAAGACCGTTTTTTGACAGTCAAACTTTTGACTGTTGATTCCAAACTTTCGACTAACCCCAAAAGTGCAGTTTGAGAAAATTTGAGTTTGGGAGATAAGTTTTTGGGTACCCTTTTTGTGTAATTTTGTCCGTGGAAATAGATGTGCAGGAGTAACCCAGGATTTAGACGCGAGCTAAGCGGCAATAAAGGCACTGCCATGTCAAACGGAATCCCCAAAAGATACAACTGAAGTAACTTAATTAAACGCACATCGACATAAGCTGCCAATGCCAGCGGCAACAAAAACTGTTCACAAAATTGTTTGTAAGCTACCCAAGGTTTCCCTGGGGTATAAATTTCAAAAGACAGTGTATCAATCAAAACCGGACGGTTGGCTTTAAATTGCAAATTGAAAGCTGAAGCATCTTTGAGAGTCATCCCGTGGGTTAAAGCCAGTCGTTCTATTTCTAATGTCGCCAGAGCCGCAGACTTTAACTGACCAAAACACCATTCATAAGGATAAGAAATAAATGGTATCGTCTCCGGCTGAAGTATTTTGTAAGTTTGGCCGGACATCAGTTTTTTTGAATGAACTTCAACATGAGAAATAAGTAACTCCTTCTCAACTAAAGCTTTATACAAACCGCTTTGCATTAAAAAATCGTAATCGCGTTTGTAACTTTTATTTACTTCACGGTAAAGCCGGTGTTTATATTTAAAAACGAAACCGCTTGGGTCTTTGTAAGAACTGGGGAGTCTTTTTTTCATCTCGTGTATTATAATACTTTACATGAATATCATAAGAAATAAATTTGTACACCTCGGGGGAAACGTTAAAATCTGGCATCACTCAAATATTTATGGAACTCGCAAGTATCCAGTGCAAATCGGCGATGACACTCAAGTCGGCAGTTTTTGCGAAGTCAAACCCGGTGTAACTATCGGCCGCCGCTGCCGATTACAGTCTTTTATCTTCATTTCCGAAATGACGGAAATTAGTGATGACGTATTTATCGGACCCCATGTCCTAATTTTGAACGATAAATATCCGACCACAGCCAAAATATTCCAAAATAAATATGTCCCTCAACCCGCACGAATCGCCCACCATGTCACTATCGGCGGCGGAGCCATCATTGGTCCGGATATAAAACTAGGCCATCATGCGGTGATTGGTATGGGAGCGGTGGTTGTAAAAAGTGTCGCCCCTTATGCTATAGTTGCCGGAAACCCGGCAAGGATCATAGGTCGCGTCAACGACAAAAAATACCAAAAAAATTTTCCAGTCGAATATGCAAATCGAGTTCGTCGATCTGGCAAGACAAAATAAATTACTTTTTCGCAATTATTCAAAGATAATTGCTGGAGTCGTAAAAGAAGCTAATTTTATTGCCGGTAGTGAGGTAAATGTTTTTGAATCTACCTTTGCTGCTTTTTGTGGCAAAAAATACGCGGTTGGTGTCAACTCCGGCACCGATGCTTTACTTTTATCACTTATAGCCTACGGCATCGGTCGTGGCGATGAAGTGATCACCGCCCCCAACACTTTCTTTGCTACAGTTGAAGCCATCCACGCCACCGGCGCCAAAGTCATTTTTGCTGATATTGATCCGGCTACTTACACCCTCAATCCGCAACAAGTAGCTAAAAAAGTCACTTCCCGCACACGGGCTATTATCCCGATACACTTATTCGGCCAACCGACTGACATGGATCCGCTACTTCTACTGGCTCAGAAATATCACTTAAAAATCATTGAAGACTGCTGTCAAGCACATGGCGCCCGCTACAAAGGTAAGCTGGTTCCCTACTCTGAAACCGGCGCTTTCAGTTTTTACCCTAGCAAAAATCTGGGTGGGTTTGGCGATGGCGGCATAGTGGTGACTGATAACGCTCTGATTGCAGCAAAAGTCCGTCGTTTCCGAAACCACGGCGCCAGTCAAAAATATACTCATGAAGTTTTTGGGTTTAACAGCCGTTTGGACACGCTCCAAGCGGCTATCCTCAACTTTAAATTGAAACACCTCGTGAATTGGAACCGATTACGCCAAAAACATAGTCTTTTCTATATTGAACTTTTGCAACAACTCACTCAGTTACAACTTCCGAAACCTGCTGACTTTACTACCCATGTTTACCACATCTTTGCCATAACTACGCCCCATCGCCACCAATTGCAGAAATTTTTGCGCTCGCGTGGTATCGCCACCGGCATCCACTATCCAGTTCCCTTACATCTCACCCGGCCATTTTTAGCCCAAGGTCATAAACGCGGAGATTTTCCGATAGCCGAAGGAACGAGTAAGCGCCTTCTTTCCTTACCGATGTTTCCTGAATTAAAACAGACTGAAATCAAATATATTGCGGCAACTATTCATGAGTTTTTTAGGCTAAAAAAATCGTCACGACCTTAAGACATAGATCGTGTGCAAGCCGTTAGAAAACTTTTTGATTACCGTATATTTTGTCCCATATCTTTTGTTTGGATCAAGCTTTATATTGTAGATAGACTGGTAAACAATCGTATCAATATCCAGATTTTGCGTTTGCAAATGCTCTAATAATTGTTCAAACAAAACCGGCTCTTCGTAAGCAGTATATGGTGTATCAGCCAAAGGAATCTGTGTCAGAAGTGGAAACCATTGGTATTTGCGAAAGTAAAAATCAAATCCAAAGTAAGCCACGTCATCAAAGTAACCGGTAGAAAGCATTT
Source organism: Candidatus Gottesmanbacteria bacterium GW2011_GWC1_43_10 (assembly GCA_000995415.1). Lineage (GTDB taxonomy): Bacteria > Patescibacteriota > Microgenomatia > UBA10105 > UBA10105 > UBA10105. The sequence goes on along the minus strand of LCEX01000002.1, from coordinate 31,678 downwards.
GTTTCGTTTTGTTCTCCTGGCTCAACCACCCTAGCGTCTCGTCATATGGAAATATATATTCAGCTTTACCAGTGTTTGGTGAACCCCAGTTTGGTTTCCGCAGTCTGTTTCTCCAGATCGGACTGAAATAGGAGTTTGAGATAAGCAGTATCAGAAGTAAAAGAATCTGCGCCGGCTTCTTTTGTGAAATCACGAAACGGTAAACGAAGTAAAATATACCCGGAACCAGAAATAAATTCCAGCGCGAGTAACCTACAAATTCCCATTCATCTCCCAAGAAAAAAATTATACTTCCGACTAAAAATAGAAGTTGGAGCTTTAACCCAAACGGGTCTTTTTTGACAAGATAAACCACGCCGATTGCACCAAATATCATCAGAAATCCGAACTGCAAAAATAGTGCTTTTCCCAATACTAGATAGTTGGTCAACGTCACAATATTTACTAATTGCCAGCCATAAGGACGAAATCCGGAAAAATATTTTCTAAATAATAGATATAAAATAGCTGGGCTTAAGATGCTTACTGCAAACAAGAACTCGCTTAGTAAAAAACGTTTGGGGCGCAGATTTTTGGAAAGTACAAACTGCTGAAAAATTGTCCGGACTCCAACTACAAGTAATAAAAACATGATGGTCGTCTCTTTTAAAAAAGGCAGGATAACTAAACACAACCATACTGGCTGTTTGGTGAGAATCGAGTACGGTTGACTAATAATATTTTTTATTTGAAACAAACAAATCAACATGATAAATACTATCGGCAACTCCAAGTACAATAAACTTCCGTAAAATGTCATTAGCGGGATGGTTGTAAATGCATAGGCATATCCGACCGCCAAAAGTTTGTGTGGTAGTTTTTTGGCAAACCAGAAATAGAGTATCCAGGCTATAAGCAGTAGCGATAAAAACGGCAAGGCCCGATACAGCTGAATCTTCCCTGGAAAAGGCCAGACCAACACAAACTGCCACCAGCGTTGTAAGTAGGGATAGCGGATAATGTCAGCCAATTTAAAAATGCCAGTCTGATCACTAAAAACTGTCGATGGAAATATCGTGGTAGCCAAAGTTGGAAATACCAATGTCGCAACTACTATCCAATAATTTTTGGCACGAGAAATTTTTTGGAACAAGCGGATTTTTTTAAAAAATAAAATGCTACTGATAACCAACGCTTCGGTTAATAAAATCCCAAGAAAAGGATTACGCAATAGGTAAAAGTGCCAATCTTGCCCATAAAAGGCAAAGTATGAGAAGATATCGAGTAATCGATTCACATGATATTCCTCATCACCCTGCCAAGGAATATCAGCTGCAACCAAACCAAAATGAGTCAAATAAATCAGAAACGTCAATAAACCAATATGCCAAATATCAAAATTCCCGCCCTTCCAAGTGATTTTTTTAGCCGTTATCATGGCCCATATGCTGCCTAAACCGACAAGTATCAATAGTAAAGAGTACTTAAGCGGCCACCAACTAAACACCTGCCAATAAGGTGCCAAAATGAAGCCCAAGGAAAAAATACACCACAGAAAAAGATAGGTTGACCATTTTGGGAGTTCCCAAGTTTTTTGCAGACCAAAACCCACGGTTAGTAAGATGATGAACAGTCTGATTTCTAAAACCGGAACAATAAAATACAAGACAATTATGACTAACCAGTGCCAAAATTTTGGCATATTTTTGTAACGTATAATAGCATAAAACGCGCTGATAAAAATTATGGATGCTTCATCAGTCAAAAATCATTTTGACACGCTGGCCAAGGACTATGACAACTGGAAGAAAAAGTCATGGTACTATTATCTGCAACTCAAGCAATTGTTTGCTGCCCATATCTCTCCTGGCCAAAAAGTACTTGAGGTCGGTTGTGGCACTGGAGACATTTTAGCTTCCGTTGCTCCACGTACTGGTCACGGAATAGATATCAGCGGCGAGATGATAAAATTGGCCCGAGCCAAACACCAAGATTTGTCATTTTGGCAACAAAATGTTTACCAACTTCGTCTTCGGCAAACATACGACGCGGTCATTCTGTGTGATCTGATTGATCATTTACCAGACATTTATCAAGCACTACACCAAATCAGGCAAGTCTGTACTCCACAAACCAAGGTAGTGGTCTCGACTATCAATCCTATTTGGGAACCGGTCTTACATCTCACTGAAAAAATCGGTATGAAGATGCCGGAAGGACCACACAACTGGGTACCGCTTCCGGACTTAATCAACATATTTGAAATCTGTGGTTTTACCATAGAACAGTCAGGATACGCCGCACTGATTCCTAAACATATCCTGGGTTTATCGAATTTGGTTAATAGACATATTTCCCAACTTGGCGCTTTGAAACATTTGGCCTTTGTCGAATATTTAGTTAGTAAAAAAGCACCTAAAGTAAAATCAAAGACGTATTCTACTTCGATCATTATTCCAGTCTTTAACGAAGCTGACAACATAACCCCCTGCATCAAGCAGGTTCCCCGTCTAGGAAAAAAAACTGAAATTATTGTCGTCGATGATGGATCAACCGATAAAACGAACCAAATCGTGCGCAAAATTGCTAAGAAGAATAAGGCTATCACGCTAATAACATTTCCAAAAAATCAAGGCAAAGCTAGAGCTGTGGCCGCCGGATTTGCCCGAGCTCGGGGACAGATTCTACTCATTTTGGACGCTGATATGACAGTACCTCCCCAGGAACTCACCTGTTTTTACGAATTGCTGGCAGAAAATAGAGCGGATTTCGTCAACGGCACTCGGATGGTCTACCCCATGGAAAAACAAGCAATGCGGTATTTTCACTTATTGGGAAATAAATTTTTTAGTTCATTTTTTAGTTGGCTTTTAAATCAAAGAGTTACCGATACTTTGTGTGGTACCAAAGCCTTGTTTAAAAAAGATGCCCGTAAGATAATCTTGGGTAATGAACCCTGGGGCGATTTTGACCTTTTGTTTGGCGCTGCCAATTTGCAACTTCGGATCAAAGAGTATCCGGTACATTACAAAAAACGGCAGACCGGCGAATCCAAAATGCACGCTATTTCCCATGGTCTGCGATTATTATATATGTGCGGCGTCGGGATGTACCGGTTGAAAATTAGACCTTTTGCAGAAAAACTTTGGAAGCATTGAGGCTCCCACGACCTTACGATCGGGGAATTTCGCGAAGGCGGATTAAACCCGCATCTCAACAGTTTTACCAGATAGCAATGCTTGATCGGCTTTTTCTAAAACTTTAATTACATCGCAGACGTGTCGGGATGAAACGAAAAAACTATTCGGTTTTTGGAGGGATTTAATAAATGCTTTTATTTGCATCCCCAAAGGTTCACGTTTTTCCATCCGAATAACTTGTCTTTTGCTGACGTAAGCAAAATTCTTTTTAAAATTTATAAAATCTACAGGTTGTCCCGGTTTAAAAGTAATAGCTGCTTTATCAACAACTTGCAAAGATTTACTAATGCTCGTATCATCAAATACCGCCATTTTTTGTTCCCCCACTACTGTCACTTGCCGCACTTTTACCGGAGCTAACCAACTGACCAGAATACTGGCAAATGTCCCATTTGCAAAAATCAAATTGATGTTTGCCAAATCTGCAATATCTGGGTCGATGTAATTTGTCCCACTCGCGCTGATACTAACGACCTCACTTCCGGTTAAGAATAATAGAGTAGAAATATCGTGTGAAGCCAGATCCCACAGTACATTGACATCTTTTCTGATTGGCCCAAAATTGGTCCGCTGACAAATAAAAAACAGCGGTTTACCCAAAAGCTGCTTTTTAAGAAGTGATTTTAATTTAATCACTGCCGGATGAAACAAATAAGTGTGGCCGACAAAGAGTCGGAGTTTGTGTCGAGATGCGGTAGCAAATAGTTGTTCGGCAAGCTTACTTGAGGTGGTCAAAGGTTTTTCGACCAGAACATGCTTACCGTATTCTAAAGCAGATTTAACCAGTGCTGCGTGGGTCGTTACCGGAGTGGCGATCACCACCGCATCCACAGTTTTATCTTTTAAAACTTCGAGATAATTGGTGGAAACATTGATCTTGGGAAAGTCGGTCTGAGCGATTTTCAACAAATCTTCGTTTATGTCGCAAATCCACTTGAGTCTGACTCCTTGAAGTCGAGATAGAATTCGGGCATAATTTGGCCCCCAATATCCAAAACCGATGAGTCCGAGAGTCGTCATAAATTTCCGACCTGCCTCCCAAATCGCTCGACTAAATTTTGCGCTCTATAATAAAAACCCACTGCTGCTTGCTTTAGGGTCAGATGCTGCCAGGGAGAAGGAACTTGCTGTGGCCGTTTGGCAGATAGGATTTCGGGCAAAATGACGTTTTTGGGAAATAACGCGCCTTTAGTAAATCTGGTTTTGGGGCCGCGCATCATCACCTCTCTGTCTTTTTCCCTCGTACTAGAACGCGGTAAAAATGAAGCGTGGAAAAATTTGTTTTTTATGTATATCAGTCGTTCTTTATTCCAGTCGGAAACGTTGAGATTTTTTTGGTCGGCGTAACTTTCCCATCCATATTCTCCGATTGTCTGAATTCCTGGCAGCATTTTGATAGCTCGCGGCAACCTGTATCCGGTCAAGTTCTTTGGTGCGAGTGGATCAACCAAGGCTTCAACTACTGGCGAGTAGTGATACACGTCTCCCTGCCACATCCATTGGCCGACAACAATTGCCTGTTGTTTAGAGCTGGCTTGGCGGATAGCCGCGGTCAGTTCGGCAATCGTGGTTCTTGGCCAAATCTCATCCCCGTCTAGCACCATAAACCAGGAAGTTTTGGTTTGATCCAGCATCTCCTGCCGGAGTCGGGTAAGTTGTTTTTTATCAACTGGGCCTTTTTGTGAAAATTTGATTTTAGGACTTCGTATTGTCTTGATGATGGGAACTGTGTCGTCCGTGGAACCGGTATCAAAAACGATAATTTTGTCTACAAAGTCCAATACCGAATTGATAGCAAACCACACCCAATTCTGTTCGTTTTTCACCAAACAATGAGCGGTAAGTGAGCCTCCGCGGACTAAAGTCCGCGGCTTCTCGTCCGACACCGGAGGCGAAATCCCGTACCGAAAGCCCAAAAGGCTATTTATTCTCTTGCTGAAGTCATGAGCTTTCTGGTACTGGGGCGTGTTTTGTTTCATGTTCGTTTTTTGTAAATATCAATCACCGGCCCGAAAATGACCGGCTTTCCCCAAAAAGAGACGCGATCAAGAACCGCATAATCCATTTTTACCAAATGAGGGTCGTCGGGAAATTCATAAGTCGGCCGAAATTTTGCTATCAAATCATAATGGCGACCAACTGATTGCATAAATTCCGGCTTCATATCCGGTTTCACTGACCAACTAGATAAAACTAAATAATCCACTTCGGAACTGACGTAATAATCGGCATTTTCCATAAGCGTTTTTTCACTGGTAAAAACATCAAGCAGCACGTCGACTCGACCTGTGGCTACGATGTCATAACCAACTTTGCCTAAATTGGCTTTTTTGAGAGCTTGCAAATATAAACCAGACTCGCCCCGTGATTGAGCCTCGTTAAGCCGCTTGTCATTTGCACTGGTGGATAAAGTCAGCGGCGTATTTACATTGGCTCCGTATTCAGGCCTGACCGTCGATTCTACCAAAATCTTCGTGCCGAGCGGAATATGCGACTCAATCCATTGTTGACTCAAATAACGCGTATCTGGCCGCGTCAGCAAATAGTCAAATTTTACATCTCGTATCCCCGATTCCATACTCACTAAGAGGATTGCCCCAAACATGAAAAGTGATCTTGCTTTGTGACGAGGCAGAAAAGAAAAAATAAACTCGAGGCCAATAGCCGCGGCCAGGGCTAAAAAGGGTAGCAACATGACCGCGTATCTGGCACTCGGGAATTGGGACCATTGATCTACGGTCAACAAAAAAACTACAGGCAGTAAGGGAATCAGCAAATATTTTCTATTTTTTATTCCTCGTCCTACACAAACCAGACTACCCCAAATGCTAGCTCCGAATAAAACCGTCCCCAACCCTTGCGGTAAATGTTGAAATACAAACCACCACCACACTGGATGACCTTGCAATAACTCTGGATAAGCGGTTTTGGCAATTGCAAACTCTGCCAAAGTCCCATCTATTACTTTTTTTGGCGCCAAAACAAAATAAGGATTTAAGAGTAGCATGGTCAATACAAAACCTACTCCGAGCACAACCGATTGGGATAGCGACGGCTTTTTGCGCGTCAGGTAATAGTGGATAAACAAGACGGGCGCTATAAGTAATGTTTGGTATTTAGCACTCACTGCCAAGGCCAAAGTCACTCCGGTAAATAAATACTGTTGCAACCTCTTGGTTTCTACACTGAGTAAAGCCAAATAAAAACTCATGAGGATAAATAAAGTAGAAATTACATCTTGTTTGACATAGTGAGATTCTTTTACATGGAGAAAAATGATCGCCAAAAATCCAGCTGCTACCAAACCGCTGGTTTTCGAATAAAATTTCTTGCCTATTTTCCATATCAGCCAGACACTTAAAGTCCCAGCCACAACCATAGTCAGTCTCCCGAGCAAAAACAGGTTGCTGGGATCACGAATATAAGCCACCAAAAAGTCAAACGGTGCCAGATATATGCCGCTGATTTTTCCGATTATAAAAACTGTTCCATATTCAGCCAACAATAAATAAGGAACAAACGAGGCATACATAAATCGAACCGGTTGTAGCCGAGAATATGCAGCATAAAGCGCACCGTATATTTGTCCTTCTTCGTCAATGAAATGTTTTGCGGGTAAACCAAATCCCACCCCCCAAACCCTTACTAAAAAAGCTAAAAGCAAAATGAGTCCTAAGCAAATCTGTGAATTAGTTACTTTTTTCATTTTTGGCTGCTATTTGATATAAGAGTTGGCTGTATTTTTTTCCCACAGTTTCCCACGCTACTGTTTGGGCGATACGTCTACCTTCACTATTAAAATGTTTCTGATTGGCTTTAAAGAGACACCGAGAATACGCGTTGGCATCATAAACATCACAATAAAATGCAGCCTTACCAATCAAAGACCGCAAATTTTCTTCATCGTTTACAACTGCCGGCAATCCACATGCTAAAGCCTCCAAATGTACGAGTCCCCAGCCTTTTTCTTCAGGCGCGGCAAAAGCAAACACAGATGCACTCCGATAGTACTTGGGTATTTGGGTATTGGGGACGGCCAGGATTTTAAAACGGCCACTCCCTAATAGGCGTACACCTAACTGGGTGAGTTCCTCCTTAAGCGGTCCGTTTCCCAATACCAATAAACTTCCAGATTTTAGTTTGGCCATAGCTTTGATGGTCAGATCAATGCGTTTTGTAGGTATCAAGGCGCTGACGGTGATAAAGATTGGCTGGGGCAAATCCAATACAATCTTTTCTCCATGGGGTGTAAATCGTTTCAAATCAATTCCATTTGAAATATGTACGACTTTCAGTTTTGGAAAATGTTTAAGCAACCAAGACTTTGTATACCTGTGAATTGCTATATAAACATTTGGCTGTAAAAATGCTACCGGTGGTTCAATCCCACCTTGAGATGAATATATAAATGGGATGCCGGTAAAGATACGCACAATTTGACAAGCCAAAACTCCCCAGATACCGTTTACGGGAAACAGGACATCCGCACCCGATCGGAATAATCCTGGCAAGCAAACCAAGCTAAACGACAGCATTTCTATCCCCATCGGATCAAGGCGCAGTTTTTCAAGGACTTTTCTAAGGGGATGAATTTTATAGAGCGTCGAGGCAATGGGGTGAGACTCGTCGATACAAGTAGCATACCTTACCTGGACCTCATATTTTTTTAGATCAGCAAGCATTGATGATTGACCTTTGGTTTTTCTTACCCAAACTGTCACTGCAAAGTCGCGCTGTAAATATTTAGCCAACTCATAGACAAATACTTCTGCACCTCTGTCGGTTATCCCAAGTCGCGGGCAAAGAATATGGATTCTATATTTATTCACTTGTAACAAACTCCTATCAGATGGGTTGCTGTTCCAATTTCATTTTGGTCAATATTGAAATCCGCCTCATTTTTGAGGTTCAGTAAATAATGGTTTATCAAGCGGGAGAATAAGTAATCTTTTAGACCTGACGGTAGATAACGAGTAACAAATTTTGGGACTGAGTTGACTAATTTTTGCCGATGCTTTGTCCGCCTAGTAATTGAGGGTTTATATCGCTGCCCATAAAGATCTATTTTGGAAAAAAAAGGCTTCAACAATGACCGAAGGGATACAGCATTGTATTCTCGGAAATGGTATTTATTTTCAATGGGAGAATTTCTCAGATTATTTGGTGTAGAAATAACAAACACTCCCTGTGTTTTCAATACCCGATCCACTTCTCGTAAAAACCGCCCTGGTAAGCTCAAGTGCTCGATGAATTCAAACGCCGTCACCACGTCAAACGCCTGGTCTTTAAATAACAATTTTTGACAATCCATCAATTTAAACGTCAAACCAGAACTACGATAGTGCGTAGTGCTATACTTAATTGCGGCTTTTGAGATATCTATGCCGGTCACTTTTTGGGCACCGCTGTCTGCAAACAATTTCCCTCCATATCCGCATCCACAAGCCGCATCAAGTACTTGTTTCCCCAAAACATACTTAGCTGCAAACTTATAGCGGGCAAAGTGTTCCTGAAACAAATTGTGCTGCTCTTTAAAATCTGGCACAACTCTTTCTTCAGAAAATTCCGGATCAGTTTTTCGTTGATTCATTTTTCTGATGCAGTTTACTTGATGTGCCTTCCTCTTAACTTTCTCTCTACCAAACCTAGAGAGATTCCGGCATCGTACAATAGTCTAAACGGTATAAATGTTATTTTTCGAGTACGCAGTCCGTGATAAATCCCCATGATCAAAGAAAAAACCAAATTGTGTTTTAGTAAACCAAATAAAAAATGGTCTCTATACCAAACACCTCTGCCTATCCATCTGCTCGAGTTAAATACATCAAGACCGCTTTCCGGATTATAACAGTACGAAATTGCCCCCGGTGCGTTTATAGCCGCCGGCATTCCCAATTTGGTAAGAACAGTTTGATCATCTTCATATCCGACATCATCATAACCCCCTACTTGCATAAACTTCTGTTTGACGATGGCTCTAAAAACCCAGGAATGACTAGATGCACCTTTGGGAACAATCAGGTTATCGGCAATTCCCCGATTAAGGGACCAACAAACAGCCCATGTATTTTGCGGGTTGGCTAAATATGCCTCATTATTAAAAGTCGCGAAAGTCTCGCCTTTCAAAATCGGTTCAACTAGTTTTGTAAGGTAATTTCGGTCATGCACCATATCCCCATCTGCTCGGATCAATATTTTACCTCGTGCTTTGGATGCTAGAAAATTTGTTTGCACTGCCGGTCCGCGGTGAGAATTTATAAATAATTTAACCGGAAATGTTTTGACCATTTTAACTGTCGCATCCGTAGATCCATCGTCAGCTATCAATATTTCGACTGGTTTATATGTTTGTATCAACAACGAATCCAAGCACTGGCGAATATGTTTCTCCTCGTTGTATATTGGTAATAAAACTGAGATAAGAGGCTTTTTCATAAGGTTAAACAATAAGCTTTACTACCCACATTTGGCTCGCCGGGATCGGAGTTTTTTTGTGTATCAGTGCTTTAGCTCCGTTTCGGATATCTCGCAAATTATGGTATAAAACTTCGCACTCATATCCGAGTAGCTCGAAATCTTTTCTGTACCAGGCTGACTTATGTTGCTGATGTTTATTGGTTCCGTCACCCACACACTCATGGTCTTGGGGGAACCAACCCAATGGCGTCAAAATAATTATTTGTTTCCGGGCAATTATTTCCAGTTGCTTTAAAAATCGTCTGCCTTCACTTCTGGTCATATGCTCAATCACATCAAGTGCCAACACGATATCAAAAGATTTAGGTCGAAAATAGCGAGATAAAAAACGGGCATCTCCTTTCTTAGTTTGAAAACCTAAACGTTTGCAAACCTCCAAGTAAGGCGTATAAATATCAAAACAGAGGATGTCAGCTCCCTGGAAGCGCCGGTCCTTTTCTCTCTCGCCCGGACCGCAACCGACATCCAGAATTTGCATTTTCCGCCAACTCGGAAGCATTTTTTGGATCAGTCTATCTTCGACCTGCAAAGTCAATTTGTAGTTTTTGATGTACGACCCATATCGCATTAAAGGCGCGGTCAGTGGATTTATTGATAATAAGCGGTGCAGAAAATTCACGTTTTTGAAAAAAAATTTTCTTTATAAATTTTGAATTCATTTAACAGATATTGTCCACGGAATAGATATAATAATGATGCGTAAACAAATAGTCCAACAAACCCCATAAGCAACAACTCCCAAAAGAAATGAATTTCAAATAATTTTCCCAGCCCGTAGACGATACTGGCAGCGACGATCGCAAAAAACAAATACGGTAAAGTCGGTGACCAAATATTTATTTTTACCTTGTTATGAAGTACAGAAAGTGGAATAAAAAAAGTCGCCGAAACGATGAGTCCGGCCATGACAGCTCCGTTAAATCCAAAAAAGACTACCAAAGGTACTGTCAGTATCCATTGCATAAAAGACCACAAGAGCGAAATATTCCGGACTTCTTTGGCAAGACCCAATGCCAACAACACTTGAATCAAAATAGTGCTATACAAAATAAATACACCTTGGAATAAAGATAGATATAAAGTTATGATCATCGGCAACCAAGTTTTTGAAAGCACTATTTGAATAAATTGAGGAACTAGGGCGCCAGTTAAAGCAAGTATTGGAAAACTAAAAATTGCGGCAAACTGAAACATTCGTTCGGTTAGCTTTTTTAGGGTTTGTGTTTGATTTTGGATTCGGGCCCCGGCGGTAAATGCCAATTTACTTATCATTTCCGTAGGCGCGAGTCCTGCTTGCCTGATACCGCCGGCCATGTTGATAAACCCTACCGCGGCCGGCCCAGAAACAGTACCCACAAATAAAGGAATGACCGCTGCATTAAAAGCTCCAGTCAAAGTTCCAAATTGGTAGTTAAGTCCAAAAGCCAAAAATCGTTTAAGTCGGGAAAAAGAAAAATGTATGCCGAAGGACCACGGCGACAACCCATAATAGATGATTATTCCCGAGATGCTACCGATCAAATTTCCCAGTATCAAACTTGCTAAACCATAACCATTTATTGCCAAAATAATTATCAAGACTTGTGTTATCCCGAGAGTCGCAAGTTCCGCCATGGTAAGTTTGACATAGTTTAGGCTTTTATCCAGTAAGGTCATCGAGACTGAAGCTATGTTGCCAAATAAGATATATACTGCGTATACCCGTAACCAAAAAATACTCTCCGGACCTAGTTTCCCTCCATAAAAATTCGCGATGATCGGAGCCAAAAAATACATCGCCAGAACAAATAATATAGAAGTACTTACAAGTACAGTAAAAAATACTTGAATATCTTTAGCATCCGGTTCATCTTTACTCTGGATAAGTGCTTGTTGTAATCCTAAATTGGTAAATATACCTAGGTTTAAAACAAAAAACGAAATGATCGCAAATGTACCAAAGATTTCAGGATTTAAGACTCGGGCTAAAACGATATTAGCTGAAGTTAGTATGACTTGGTATAAAATCCGTCTGACCCCTAATACTAGAATGCTTTGGGCCACCTGTTTCTTGAAACGTTGATAAGGAACATCTGAGTCATCCATAATAAATGATTAGATTTAAGTTTTCTACCTATGTTAGACTACAAACGATGAAAAATCCAATGGAGCCCCACGGGCAAGCCAATGGTACCAAGGATACGCCCCGTTGGGGCGAACATCCCGTTCCATTCCGCCAAGCCTTCCCAACTTTTAATGATGGCGGGATTGGGGCTGGGATCGACCTTACAATCTCCCTCATCACCCGCAATTCCGTAGATTTGATTTTGCGGTGTTTGGATTCGATTTATAAACAAAAAGGCTTAAATCTCCAAGTTTTGTTGGTGGACAATGGCTCAACCGACCAAACCGCAAAACTGGTCAGACAACGCTTTCCTCGGGTCGCTGTCACACGAAATAAATCAAACTTGTTATTTACAAAAGCACATAATCAAAACTTAAAAAAAGCGCGCGGTCGGTATTTTTTAGTCGTAAATGATGATACTTTGATCCCTAAAAACACTTTGCCAAAAATAGTGAGGTTTATGGATACCCATCCCCAGGTGGGGATTGCCGGATGTTTGCAAAAAAAACCCGACGGCCAAATTGAGATGACCGGGACTGATTATCCAACACCGCTTGTTGAATTTTTTGATTCGACTTTGGCCGGAAAATTGCTGCTTAAACTTTTCCCCTTACCGAAAGTTTCGCGTCTGCTAAAAAATTATCGCTATACAGGCTGGGATCGCCGCTCGTCCCGGACTATCGGCGCCGTATCCGGTGCTTTCTTTATGGGCCGCAGCGACTTACTTAAAACCATTGGCTTATTTGATGAAAACCTGTGGCTTTACTTTGAAGAACTTGATTATTGCGCCCGCGCCAAAGCGAGAGGCTGGTCTACTTACCATGTGGCCAATGTCGCGATCATTCATCTGCATACGCAAACGATCATCAAACTACCCGCCTTTTTCCGCTACCGTATAGCCGAACACGATACGCTTGCCTATTATAAAAAATATTTCGGTGACTTTTGGCATTGGTTCTTGTGGTTGGCTTATAGACCAAACTGGCTTTTGTGGAAATTAAGACCAGATTAATTCGAATGATATGCGATAATGGGTGACGCGGGTAGGGGGACCCCCAAAGAAGGGTTCCCCTTTTGAGGGTTTTCTTTGGGGGAAAACCCGCGGCAGGACCCGTGGCATGGAGAATAACTATTTGAGTTAAGTTAGCATAAAACCATGAAGCAACGCATTCTGTATCTCACTTACCATACGGAAATTGGCGGCGGTGAAACCTCCCTGATTTATCTTCTGCAAAAACTAGATAAACACATTTTTGCACCTCTCGTAGTTGTGCCGGCAGTGGGCCAAGTCTCACAACGGCTACAAAAATTAGATATTCCGGTCCAGATCATCCCTATGTCAGGATTTTTTTGGCGTAAGCTTTTTATCCCCGGCCTGTCACTTCGGACTCTGTGGCGATTATTCAAGCTAGTGAAGGAATTCCGCCCGCGTCTAATTCACGTGAATCATCTTAACCTAGTTATTTATGTTGGAATTTTAGGGAAAAGTTTGGGTATCCCAGTCGTAGCCACCGCCCACGGCACCTGGGATGCTATTTACTTTTACCATGAATGGCTAAACCATCTGTGTTGTACGCGGATCTTGGCAATATCACCCCAAGTCGCCAAATGGTTAACCCGGTTTCACATCCTACCGAACGACAAAATCAGGGTAGTTCCGCTCGGAGTAGACATCACCGGATTTATCCCACCTAAAAGTAAGCTTTATGCAAAACGTAGATTGCAAATCAACCCCCAAAAAAAAGTGGTGACCATGGTTTGCCGGTTTGATTTTGCCAAAAACCACCTGCTGTTTTTGCAAATCGCCAACCGCGTCGTCCACCACATTTCCGATGTTCAATTTCTGCTAGTGGGTGACTGGATGAACAATCTCGAACCAGATTCGTCCCAATCCCGAGCGGTCAAACACCAACTAGATACTTATTTGGCAAAACACCCGCTTCTTAAACCACATGTGCGTTTTACCGGTTTTGTAAGTGATATGGTCCCGGTGTTTCAGGCTACCGATATCCTGTTTTCGAGCTCCCTGTCAGAAACTTTACCAGTAAGTTTCCTGGAAGGCGGCGCGTGCGGTTTGCCTCTAGTTGCTTTAGCCAATACGAGTACCAGTGAAATCGTGATTTCCAACCGTACCGGTTTTCTTATCGAGCACAGTCAACCACAACTACTCTATATGTACCTTATGAAACTGTTGACCCACCCCACTCTTTGTCACCGTCTGGGCCAAAATGCTCGCACCCATATCGTCAACAACTTTTCTCTATCCAAATACGCCCACCAAGTGGAAACAGAATATTTATCTATAATTCAGACTTTCTAAGAGCCTGTTTGAAAACTGGTATTCAAAGGATAAACAGCTCATAAGAGCCTGTAATGAAAACTGTATTCAAGAGTAAATAAGACAGTTTTCAAACAGGCTCTAAACTTTTTCCAACTCAATTGTACAAAACATACTCAAGTTCGGAAAAAGCGCCACTAACTCATTTTCAATCGTTTTTACCAGCGAATAAAGACAAGTGGGTAAAAATTGCCACGCAGTCAGCCCACCGGAAATCAAGTAACGAAATGGTGTATGTGGTACTAAACTCACAAATTTTAGTTGCGGAAGCTTTTGGGTAAGCAATTTTCTGTCCCTGACAAATACGATCCATGGCAAAGCAGTATTTGCTCCCGTTAACCGCCCCTTACCTATGATACGCCAATCCGCTTGTGGTTGATAAGGTTCAGAATGCAAATATTTATAAATCCACCCGCCCCACCAGGAATTGTAAGGCTCGATCATCCTGATTTTTCCGCCAGTTTTTAAAGTCCGGCTCATCTCAACTAGCGCCTTTTCCGGATCTTTGAGGTGATGAAAAGTATTTAGCATCATATAAGCGGCCACACTTTTGGGTCGAAATGGAATTCGGTCAGCTGAAAACACCCGATCAATCCCCCTGCCTTTTATGATGTCTGAAGTCACGATTTCTGACTTGATGTCTTTGATGAGACCGCCGCCGCTACCAATTTCCACTATCTTTCCAAGTGGTAAATCCGTCGAAAGCAACAACTTGTAAAAATCAATATACAGTCGGTGCAAAAATGGTTTGCTTCGAATCTGGCGCCGGTGCAAACCCAGAGTTTTCCAACTATTCAAACTTGCCATAAGAACAACACGCGCAATTTACATAATACAACATTAGTTTGAATGGTATGCGGAAACGGGTGACGCGGGTAGGGGGACCCCCAAAGAAGGGTTCCCCTTTTGAGGGTTTTCTTTGGGGGAAAACCCGCGGCAGGACCCGTGGCATGAATAGACTTATTCAAGTTAAGTTCGTAAAAAAATCATAAGTTTGCCTGTTTGGTAGTATAATTCAAACATTCATGACACACGCGTATTACCATCGTCAAATCCACGCCATTTTGAGTTTTCTGGTTCCCAGACACAAAAAAATATTATTTTTTGGCAGTCTTGATGGGTCGTTACTTGCCGATCTTCACCCACAAATAGCAGTCGGGATCGAACCGAATAAAAATTTATATGAAACTGCCCGCCGCCGGTTTCCAAAGTTCAAATTTTACTGCCAGCCATTTGAAACATATCAGCCGCAGGAAAAGTTTGACTTTATTATCCTAAATGGGACTTTAGGAAGTTGCCGCGATTTTATGCAATTGTTATTTAAATTGCGTAAAGCCACCACTCCCTCAACCCGGATCATCGTTTACCAACATAATTATCTCTGGGAAAATATTTTGACGCTTGCAGAAAAATGTCATTTAAAACGCCCTGAAGATATCCATAACTGGCTGTCAACTGGTGATGTCACGACTTATTTGCAAACCGCCGGATTTGAAAGAACTCGTCTCATCCGGACTACTCTTTTTCCCATTTCTCTTTTGGGTTTGGGAAGATTTATAAATTTCTTAGGTAAGCTGCTGCCGGTTTTAGATTTTGCTAAGCTTGATCAATGGCTGATATTTAAACCAGCTCCGCCTCCAATTAAACCCGCTTCCCCCAGTCTCACCATCTGCATCACTGTCCGGGACGAAGAAAAAAATATCGCACCCTTAGTTTCGCAAATTCCCCAAGTTGCCAAAAGCCAGGAAATCATATTTGTGGAAGGTCATTCACTCGATAAAACGCGAAGTGTTATAAAAAAACTTGCCCAAAAATATCCGGAAAAACATATCCGGCTGATTACCCAACCCCGAAACGGCCAGGCCGATGCCATCCGCGCTGGTTTTGCCCAAGCTCGGGGGAAAATAATTATTTTATTTGAAGGGGACGGTACAGCCAATCCGCAAGATATCATTTACTTTTATAAAATTATTTTGGCAGGCGAAGCCGAATTTATTACCGGCAGCCGGTTTGTTTATCCTCAACCCGCATCCAGCATGCCCCTCATTAATCAAATTGGCAATATGATTTTTGCCTACTGGTTTTCCCAAATCTTGGGCCAACGAACTACCGATATTTTGAGCGGTATCAAAGCTATCTCCAAAAAACATTTTGACGAGCTTGACCACAACTGGGGATTTTTGGGGTCAAGTGATCCGTTTGGCGATTTCGAGCTCATGTTCGGTGCTGCCCGTCTGGGACTCAAGATCGGTGAAATCCCTATTCGTACTTCTGCCCGCACTTATGGGCAATCCAAAACCCATGTCTTTACTCACGGTGTTATACTTACCCAAATGGCGCTCAAGGGGTTTTGGAAATTGAGGTTTTAAGTTATATGAAAGTTCCCCAATTTATGCCCTGGGTGGGTCAAACGGAATATCGCGAAATTGCTACTTGCTTTAAAAGCAATTGGATCACCGAAGGCCCCAAGGCCAGGGTTTTCAAAGAAAAATTATTGGAAATCATTGGTAGTAAATATGCAGTCCTGGCTCCCAATGGAACGCTCGCTATTTATTTGGGACTCAAGGCCTTGAGGGTTGGCCCTGGAGATGAAGTGATTGTGCCGGATTTTACTTTTATCGGTTCAGCTACAGCAGTCGAAATGTGCGGCGCGACTCCGGTGTTTGTCGATGTCAATCGTCGGAATTTCCAAATTGACCCGACACTTATTCCGCCACTCATCACTAAAAAAACTCGGGCCATTATGCCAGTACACATGTATGGCACACTGGTAGATATGCCCGCGGTGGTAAAAATTGCCAAAAAATATAAATTGCAGATCATTGAAGATGCCGCCGAGGCAATCGGTGTACACCGCGAGGGTAAACACGCCGGTACTTTTGGTGAGGTCGGTTGTTTCTCTTTTTTTGCTGATAAAACCATCACTACTGCCGAAGGCGGTTTGGTCGTCACTGATAAAGCCGAACTTTATGAACGGCTGTTATACCTTAGAAACCAAGGCCGGATAAAAAGTGGAACTTTCATTCACCCCAAAATCGGCTACAATTTGCGGATGACTGATTTGCAATGTGCGGTGGGACTTGCGCAGCTATCCAAAATAAACCAAATTATCATTCGCAAAAAACGTATTCTGTCTCTTTACCAACAACAACTTAAGGATATCCCCGGAATTACTTTTTTTGCTCCGGACACTACCAGCGAATGGATCCCCTTTCGTGTCGGGATATTGGTCAATCGCGCACATGAACTTATGGAGTACCTGCAAAAAAAGAGCATTGAAACCCGAACCTTTTTTTACCCTCTACACCGACAACCGGCGTTTGCATATCTTAAAAAACAGGGATATGCCAAAAAAATGGCTGATTCTCGCTTCCCCAATAGTCTTTTTGGGAGTTCTCATGGCGTGTGTCTACCTACATTTCCGGCTTTAACTTCAACTCAAATACACTATGTGTGTAAAACCATAAAGCAATTTCTCCATGACCAAAAGTAATCTTTTTTACCAAAACTATGATCTGCTATTTCAGAGCAAGGATTATACTCGAGAAGTAAACCAGATTTTAAATATCTACCGCCGCAAGAATCAAAAAACTCCCCGTCGAGTTTTGGATCTGGGATGTGGCACCGGCAATCACACCCGGGAACTAGCCAAAATCGTTCCCCACGTCACCGGACTCGATATCGATCCCCTGATGGTAAAGCTAGCAAAAATCAAACTTCAGCCATTTGCAAAACGAGCCAGCATCATAAATCTACCAATTGAAAAACTGCCACTTAAATTCAAGTTTGATCTAACAGTGGCTTTATTCAACGTCATTAACTACATCTCGACCTGGCCAGAGCTCGTGAGTTTTTTTCGCGGAGTCAAAACCCACCTTACTTCCCAAGGAATATTTTTATTTGATGCGTGGAACGGAGTGGCAGCTCTTACCGATCCACCACGGGCTAAATCCTGGGTGGTCAAAACCAAACTCAAAACCATCATTTGTCATCTGACCGCAAGTTCTGATCTTTGGGAGCAAAAAACTTCTCTGACTTATGATCTTGAGGTGAGAACAAACGGCAAGCGGAAGCAAGATAAATATCTACTACTACAAACCTTATGGACTCCGTTTGAAATCCGCTCCGCCCTAAACTTTGCCGGTTTAAAACTTTTATTTTGCTCACCCTTGGGTCAACCGCAAAAACGGGCTACAGTTTCTTCTTCTACATTCTCCTTTGCTGCCATTTTTGGTTTTATTTCAATCATAGGACTTTTAAATTTAAAAATAATCAATCCGCAGAAAACCCACATCGTCAGGGTCGCTAACCAACCTACCATGACTTGCCCGCTGACTCCATAAATCAAATCTATGTTTTGCGCTCCTGTCTGTTTGGGTTTAATCGCAATCATCCCCAAAGGATCTTTACTCACTACCAGACCTTGTCCACTTTTATCCCTGGCTTGCCAACCCGGTGCATACGCCATTTGCACGAGCACCAATTCGCCGTCACCTACATTGCCGGTGATTTCATAAACTCCGTTATTTTTCTCGACCAACTGTAGTTGGTTACGGCTACTTTCCAAAATACCAACGTATTGGGCAATCGGCGTCCGATCAATGGCGTTTATCGGTATTTTAACTGATAAAATTGCTTGCGGCACAGCTTTGGTTAGAGACGTGTCCTTAAGCGGTACCTGGTAAATTTTATCTCCCTGTCGGTCTTCGTCAAATTTTAGAACTGCCGCGAATTTACTCTCGTCGACTTTAAAATCATGGAAAGTTTCCCGCGGCCCAGAGAAGACAAACCAACCAACATTGGCTATTTTCAACCAATCAAGAGTGATGTCGGCATCTAACCCATTGACAGTTTGAAAATAAATATGATCTGGCCAAGGATTCACTGCAGACTGGAAAAGTGCCCCTCGAAGTTGCGGCAAGTCGGTAAAATAATTCAGGTAAAATCCGTAGTTACCGGGGACAAATACGCGCTCTTGACCCTTAACTTTGGTCTCCAAGACTTTGGCAATTTCGTATTCCGCCGTTTGTTCCAGTTTGATTCCGGCTTTTTCTGCCGGCTCGGCAAATCGGGGCAAATCCGATATGAGTCGAAGTTGCCTTCCACCCATAAGTATTGAACCGGCTATGATCACCACTACCATCCCCAACCCCAAAAGATTCCGGTGCATTTTGCTTAAGATAAATCCCGCCGCACTTATCACCCCGCCGACTGCCAACGCAACTGCGATATCCACTTCCGTAGTCAACCGCAACACTTGGGGCACTAGCTCCAAGCGTTCGCTCCCCGAGCCATAATAAGTATTTACGAGTCCGAACATCATTCCTAAAAATAGTAAGCTGCCGCTAACGCCAAAGATTTTACCTAATAATTTTTTGCTCAGGAAAAAGTAAATGGCCAAAATAGCACCTCCCAACAACCAACCCCAGGGAAATTGGTTTTTCCAAAATCCCCAGGCCCCCCCTCCTTCATGGAAAAAAGTCGCTAAAAAAAGTGGATTAAACCAAAAGGCGCTCAAACCAAAACTGACTGCGGCAAAAATCAGGCTTCGTCCCAAAACTTGCTGCCAGCGTCCGGGATTCTCGGTCAGTTCCCCAAAAACCACGGCAAACGACAATAACAACAACCCCCAGGCCCCAACCGAATTAGTTAATAATACCAAGGCAGTAAAAACGCTTCCAAATAATAATTGCCATTTATTTCCCCGGCGCAAAAATTTGATCAAAAATAAAGCCGCCAGAGGCAAAAACATGAGTGACACAACATGCGGCCCCTCACCCCACCTGACCAAAATCGTAAACCGCCGCGGCTCAACCAAGTCAACCAAAAACCGATCTAGGGCGATCTCGGGGTAAAGTAAACCCATAAAACTAGGCAAAATCCCATAAATTAAGGCCGCGATATATCCGGCAGCAGTATTTTTAAACCAAGTTCTGGTAAATAAATACAGCGTGACCAGTCCCCCAACATAACTAAACGCGGTCAACCACCGATAAGCATGACTGTATGACCAACCCCATAAGTTGTGGCTCACAAATTCAAACACCGGCACAAACGGGGTATACAAAACACTCATCGGATATCCTAGGTACCACCGCGGCTGCCAAGCCAAACGCGGCCAACTACTGCTTATAAATTTGGCCATTTGGATATAGGAGACTTCAATTGATCCTAGCTGCTGGGTAAATTCGCCGGTAAACAGTGGCCAGATTTGGCTGTATCCTACCCAAACGATGATCAACGGCAAACCCAAAAAGACAAACACAAAGTAGGTAGATTTGATAAGTCCGGATAATATTTTCATTTTCAGCTGATACTTCTGGGAATAAAAATAATTAGTGCCACAAGTATCACTAACAAACTTAAAACTAATCCAAATGCTAGTCGCAGTCTGTTGGCCATCAGCTTCGGCCACCGACTCAAACCTTTGCCACCCCGTAGAAAATCAAATATCCAGGTCACCACTATCCCAATCACAAAGGCGCTCGCCATCGACACTTCGGCTATATACCGATCCGGATCAACCACGGACAGGGAAGTCACATTGGACCGCATGCCGTGGAGTAACCCAAAGGTGATCGCTAAACTCAAGGCGATAAATACTGGTTGCAGATTGGGCCGGCGGTCGAAAATCAAAAATGCAAACGTCCCCAATACCGGTAGTAAAAAAAACGACATCGGGAACAAATTCCAGACTACTGCCCAAGCCTCCCGGCCTTCATTTGAAACAATAATCGACCACAAAAACACATTGTAAACTGCTACTACAACTGCGGCGACCACTACCAAACTCAACCCAAATCGTTTCAGTTTGATCCGCCCCTCATTGACCAGAATTTCTGAAATACACTCAAATACCATAAAAACTAAAAGTAACGTCACGGTGAATATCGAAATGCTCGCCAAAAAAATTACCAGCAGTCCAAACAGACCAAGCGTGAGCATTTTCCCCTTGCGTAAATAGCGCAAATATACCACAGCAATCCAGGCTAATAAAGTCAGACCCAATATATGGGCGCCATCCTGCTCCACCAGCACTAGGCGCAACCTTTCTGGAGCAGTATTGGCAAAAGGGGTATTAGGAAGAATCGTTAATAGACCGGTCAAAAACGCTGGCAGGTGTCTGCCGGAAAAGGCATATACCATTTCGTAAAAAACCACCGGTCCTAAAATATATCCCAGGATAACGAACCAATTTAATATCGTATCTTGAGGTATTTGAAAAATCTGTCCCACCCACCCGGATAAAATCGGCCAAAACCTAGTACTAAAACTCCCGACCTGCCAGACATCTCCCAGATACGGCCAAACGCTAAAAATACTTAAAGCCAAAATCACTAACGGCAAAATCAGCTGCAGCGGATATTCAAGCGTATGCATAGCCAAATTTAAACCAGTCAATCCTTGACCTTGCGCCACTCGCCGATCTAAGTTCATATATTTAGTATAGAAACAGTCTTAGGGGTTTGCAATTGGCGCATCCGCGAAGTAGGTCTTGAAATTTAATTACAGATTTCCAATCGGCACACATTTACCGCACACACAACTCGAATCGCCAGCACAAAAAACTTTGGCACAGGAAGCACAACTTGTGCTGGGTACTGGCGAAGCGCTCGCCACCGGTGTTGGCGATGGAATACACTGTGAATCCATTTGACAACTATCTGTCCCTGCTCCTGTGACCACTTGGCAGGTCTTGTTTACACAAGCACGATGGGTAGATGGACTGGGTGTGGGTGAAGCATTTGGAATGCATTTCCAATATAAGTCACTGTATCCTGTATAATATCCCGATGCGGCGGTAGAAGGAAGCGTAACGGTAACTGAATTACCAGATACATACGGATGACCACCGATATCAGTATGATCAATGCAGTTTTGACATAGTGAATATTGAGCCGTATAACCGGCTGGCGGAGTAAAAGTAACAGTATAAGTAGAACCCAAAGGTAAAATATCTCCCGTCGAATACATGTTTGTAAGAGTATTAACAGGCGAATAGTTATTATTCGGCAAATAAGTCCCTATTATTGAGTTTGAAGAGTTTTTTACAAGGGTAGTAGTAACAGTATTGGCCGGACAACCACTATATCTTCGTCCCTGGATCCGACCAACCAAAGGAACAGAAAAAGTTGAGGAAGTTACTGCACAATTTGGCCTTATACCATCCGGACCATCCCCACCATCAATATTTATTCTATACTTATGTCCAGGAATTACCCAAGAAATCGGAATTGACCAAACTCTAGTTCCATCCGTAGGCGTACTTCCTAATATTTGAGTCTCTTGAGTTGTAGTTGCATCTGAAATTCCATAACCTGTTGTACATTGCGTCCCAGTTTTGCCAAAAGGTGTGCATGATGTCTCAATACATCTACCTTGATTCGGACAAGCCGGTTGACAACACGCTTTTTTTTCAGAAAGAGTACATGTGGAATTACTAATAGGTCCCTGCGTATAACCCGGTTCTGTACAAAGACCTTGGCTGTTGGCACAATGGCAATTACCACAGTTTGTTGTATCTCCCACCGGACACACGCCACCCGTGTCAAAAACAGTCGTTGTAGAACCATTAGTTATATCTTCGATCCAGAATTTATATCGCATCGTCCAGTATTGTTTCCAGGTGACCAAATAATCACTGTTGTCATTCTCCTGGTATGTCACCTTTATTGCATCCGGACAATTCCCAGTAGCAGGACAGGTTGGATAAGGAGCCCAACAGTTATAACCAGTTGGACCTCCGGGAACACATTTTAGTCCAGGTTTACATTGCCCGTCTGAAACACAGGTCCCACCACACCATTTTCCGTTTGGATCTCCACCCGGATTTACGTCCGTCCACCCAGTCTGGACTCCATTTACAGCATATTTCCACCAGTTGTTTAATTTACCGTCAGTTGCAGTCCCTGTGTACTTGGGTATATGACCTAACCACCATTTTAAAAATCCGTACTGACTGCAACCCCACACACTACAATTCACAGTAGTCGTAACACCTGTTAAATTGGGATAATTACTAAAGTCGTCACAATCTATTGTTTTTACTGCAGTATCACCATATACATAGTTGTCGGCTATTGCGTTCGGCCCAGCGTGAATAAAACCACATCCGTTTTTCAAACTAGTCTGTCCCTGATGAGCCTCTCTTACAGTGAATTTTCCCCAATTCGTATCAACCGCCCCCGGAACCGGAGGTGTTCCGTAACCATATTTCCACCAACCTCCAAGTTTCGGTTCAAAAACGTTACTCAATGCTGATTCAAAGCGGTGTCCAAAACTATGCAGCATGCTCTCTACCCCTCGCTCGTAGTTAAAACCCATTACCGGAAGCAATTTTGTACAGCCAGTTCCTCCTAAGGGAGGTGAATTATACCAATACGCTCCTGGACCAGCTAATCTGGACTCATAATATCCAAAATATGGCCCACCCCAAATCCAAACTTCATCAATTGCTCCAGAATTTAACTGCGTGCAAACTCCATTATCATTAAGCATTTTTAAATAATCAGCAGTATCAGGAAAATGACAAGTAGACGTATTTGCCAAACAACTCAAGTAACTATCATCTGTGTATTGAAACCCATCCGCCTTTTTGGGAATACTATCTATATCAAGTCTGGAAACAACTTGATAGTTGAGATATCCTCCACTAACTTCTTTAATATCAGCAATATATTGCGATTCAAGCCCAGCGGGATCATTCCAACCTTTTACCTGATTTAAACGTATACCTCCCTGACTTTCAATCAGTGGATTAAAGTTAAGAATCATTACTTTGGTGGTAATAGGAGTATCTACTGTGTTGGTTGATAAACTAATTGGTTTTCCTTTTGGGCCTACAGCTTTCGTTCGGTTTTCCTGTTTAGTTGTAGCAACCTTGATTGAGAAGTAAACTCCGGTAAGTAAAAGGATTACGATCAGCAGATTTCGAAAATTCTGGGGGGGGGTGTTTAGGATTATCCGGTCCTACCTGATTCTGTTCCAGTTTGGCCATGATTTGTTCTTCCAAGTTATCCATACTAACTACAATAATGAAAGGTTTTTATACAACTGTCAATACCGCGATTTCATTCACTTAATTTCCTCCTGAAAGCCATTCGTTGACTCACGAGAGAATCCTCCTGAAAATACACCTCATCCATCTGTCCGGAGGAGGTGATTTTAATTGCGTAAACAAGATAAATTTTCAGTGGTTAGGGCGTTCTCCAGGGAGTACCGCGGGGGCAGAAAACGAGACAAAACGCTGCTTCTGACCCGGTTGGTTAAAACTACGGGCTACAGCCGTAAACACTTAATGGAAATCCTTCCCAATCCTCCGGCCAAAAAAGGCATCAAAAGAAAACGGAAATCTCCCTATCTTTTGATCCTCAAACCGCTCCGGAAACTCTGGGCGGTCGGCAACTACGCTTGCGGCATCAGACTGGCGCCGATGATCCCAATCTACCTGTCGGCTCTGAAAAAACATGAGGGCTGGCTGGTTTCCCGGAAAGAAAAACGATTGCTGTTGCGGGTATCGGCATCTACCGTTGACCGGCTGTTAAAACATGAGAGAAGGAGACTAAATCTCAAAGGCCGTTCCAGAACCAAACCGGGAAGTCTTTTGAAAAACCAAATACCCATCCGTACGTTTGCCGACTGGACGGAAAAGAAACCTGGGTTTCTGGAGATTGACACGGTCCATCACTGCACCGAAGAAAACCGCGGAGACTATCTCCATACGCTCGATACGACCGACGTGCACAGGTTGGAATGAGTGCCGGGCATTCATGGGAAAATCCGAGAGCCATACGGTTGAGGGATTGGAGATCATTAAAAAACGATTGCCATTCTCGCTTCTTGGCATTGATTTTGATACCGGCGGGGAGTTTGTAAACTGGCATCTCATCCGGTATTCCAAACGGAACCAAATCACCTACACCCGCGCCCGCGAGGAAAAGAAAAATGACCAGAACTATATCGAGCAACAAAATTTCTCGGTGGTGAGAAGATTCGTGGGGTATCAACGACTGGATACCTACCAACAACTGCGTATACTCAACCAGCTCTACGATCTTCTTTCTGATTACCAAAACTTTTTCCAGCCAGTAATGAGACTCAAAGAGAAAGTGAGAAACGGAACGAGATTAACCAGACGGTACGACACGCCAAAAACAGCCTATCAACGAGTGTTGGCATATCCGGGTACCCGTGAGGAAGTGAAAAAGAAATTAAGGAAACGATTTCTCAAACTCAATCCGAGGCGATTACTTTTGGACATAACCCGTCTCGGGAGAACATTGGCAAAAATGTAGGAATTGTTCAGGAGGATTTTATTTGACCTAACGACTCCCGTTTCAGGAGGATTCTCTCGTGACTAAATGCGGACCGCGCTTATGGATTCAACAATACACTTCCGATGTGTGCTTTTTCTATTTAAAAATATCTCCTTCTAAGGATTTTGCCAAGTTAGCAAAAAAGCTATCCATGTCTCTTTTATCAAAAGGGGCTACTAGTATTGAACTTTCATCACTATCTTTTGCTTTAATCAACTGACTTGCCAGAGTAATTCTATCTATATCCCAATCAAATTTGGCTTTAGCATCAAGTATAAGCTTGCCGAGAGGATAATCATACTTTTTCAGAATGAAATATAAGTCTAAATAATCACGACTTCTGGGTTTCATAAATATCGTGTGAAGCTTGTTTGCAGCAATATCATACACACTATCCACTTCCAAATTCTTAAATTTTGTTCCTACCTGAATACGCGGGAAGGGATAGAAATTAAAATCAACCTTGAGCTCTTGTCCGCCAGAGTAAACCAAAACAAAACTAAAAAGTCCCATAAATTGACTTCTTTTAAAATTGACAATGGAGAGTTCGCGGGAAATCTTTTTTAAGAAGGATTCTACGAGCTTTTGATCGACCTCTTCCTGTTCTGTAAAAAGGTCGATATCGTAAGATAATCTGTGCTGAAGATAAAAGGCAGAAAGCGCAGTGCCACCAGTAAGATAAAATCTTTTGGTTACTTCAGGCTCTATTTGGATGCGTTCCAGAAATTCAAGTTGTTTGGGAGTGAGTATAGTTTTCCCCATATGAGATATTCCAAAGCACGTTTTTTATATGGATCTAGCTTTTCTTCTATATTTGCCCAGGCTTTTTTGACCTCATCTTTATCCAGCTTTTCCCCATCGAGGCCGTAATTAATCTGCTGTACCATCCTCCAGATTTTGTATTTTTCGGGATTTTTTTTAAGTTGGATTATATCAGAACTCCAATTGTACATAATATACTAATTATACCTCTTTTAAGGTCTAACGTCCAAAAAAAACGATAGCACTACTTACCCATCGGTTTGTGTCCATGAAGATGGGGCGGTATAAACGGACATGATCAAAAATGAAAATTGAGAGATCCTTCTTCCTTTTTGGTCTTGGTTTCGAGAGAATTAGCGGCAGAGTGAAAATCAGGTTTCAACACTGATTGAGAAATGAATTTTTGCGGAAAATTTTGCGGATCCCACGCCTCTTCCTGCCTTTCCGGAGCAAATATTTTCAAAGCTGCAAAAATCCCCAGAGTAAACCCAGCTAAAAAGATGGAGAAAAAAAGCATCTGTCCTCTGCAACTACATAAGCTCTGGAGAAAATAGGGCTTTTTCATCCAAAGAATACTGCTTTGCAGTACCACACGTTGGAGCCATTCTAAGCAAGAAATCAATACCTGTCAACTGGATCTAACTATTTCATGTTAACTATTTCATGTTATGCACTCGCCATCCTGGTAAGCGAAGTACCACCAGTATCCGACGAGCCGTAAGATTCTGGACACTTGTCCGCCTTTGGCAAAAGCCAGAATGACGGCTCCTTTGTAAGGTGAGTAACTATAAATAATAGGTCTGGATCTCTATGTTATAATCATAGATATAAATCTATAATTGGTGGTGGTATCCTTTTTATATGCATGAGAAAACTACCCCCTCGACCACTTCCGGGGACTTTTCCAAGCTTGGATGAACTATGCTGGACTCAAAGGCGGAATCAGAGCCCAGAAAACTACACCAGGTGTTTTTGAGTATACTATGCATTGTGATTGATATCTATATGACAAGAAATATCAGTATATCCGCATACAAAAAGTATGTCCAAAGTAGGTTGAAGGCCGTAAAACCAGTCTTTGCTAAAGCAGCTGTCGGTGATTTTTCAACTAATATCAAGCTGCCAAGTATTACCGATGAATTTACTGAACTCTATACCGGTATTCAAATCATGTTGGAAGTAATCCGAAACCAAATTCAAAAGTTAAACCAGGAGATAGAAAACAAACAAACCCTCACCCAAAAATTATTGGCCTCAAATGCCTTAATCGATACAGAAAAGGTCTATGACGAAGCTTTGATGGATAGCATTGGTGACGGCGTGATCGTCACTGACGCCGCCGGTGTCATCACTTTTTTCAATCCGCAAGCAGAACTTCTCTTAGGCTGGAAAGCCCAAGATGCGGTTGGGAAGCATTTTTTCCAAGTCACCCGTATGTCTGATGCGTCGGGCCAACCTATCGCCCACCAAAAACGCCCTTTTAGAAAAGCGATGAACACCCAGAAAAAAATTTCCGGGGTTTTTTATTATTTAAATAAGGATGGCACCCGTTTTCCGGTATTGGTCACGGCTGCACCTGTCATTTTTGGTGATGAGATCATCGGCGCCGTCGATGTTTTTCGTGATTATACTAAAGAAATCGATTTGGACCGGATGAAAGACGAATTTATCTCAATGGCCGCACATCAACTACGGGCTCCTTTAGGCACGATGCGTTGGAGTCTGGAGTTATTGTTAAAAAAAAATCTCCCCCTCGATCCTACCAGCCGTGATCGCTTGCAAAATGTCTATCGAAATAATCTACAGATGATCACGTTGGTCAAAGACCTACTTGATGTCTCCCGGATTTCAGCCGGCGTCATCCCAAATGAACCCCAATTACTTGACATTTCTCCAATCATTGCTAGTGAAGTCAAGGACTTATCAGGAGTTGCCAGCGGGAAAAAAGTCACTCTTCGTTATAAACCACCTCCCACCAGTTTACCTCAAGTCAAAATTGACCCGAGACATATCCGGGAAATTATCCAAAATCTGATCACCAACGCTATCAAATTTAATATCCCAAAGGGCCAGGTTTTGGTATCAGCATTCCAGGCAAACAGCCATGTGCATCTTAGTATCTCCGATACCGGTATCGGCATCCCCAAGAATGAACGGAACAAGATTTTTACTAAATTTTTCTCCGCTGCCAACTCCCGACTTTTGCAACCGGAAGGTAGCGGTTTGGGTTTGTTTATCGTAAAATCCTATGTCGACATAGCCAAAGGACGCATTTGGGTAGTCAGCCCGGATCCACAGACCAAAAAAGGAACTTGTTTTCACATCGAGCTACCATCTGCATTGGCCAAAGAACCCAATCAACCTATAGCTGAAACTGCCCGACCTACGGAAAGGAGAGGTCAACTCACGTAAATAATTTATAAAAAAGGAAAATCATGAAAAAAGTTTTAGTCATCGAAGATGATGTTAACCTGCAAGAAGTTTACCAGGAATTTCTGGCAACAGAAAAATTGAGTGTTTTTATAGCTAGTACCGGACAACTTGGTATGCAAATGGCTAGGAGCGAACAGCCGCACTTAATTATCTTGGACATCATGCTACCTGGGGCAATCAATGGTCTTGAGGTACTTAAGAAACTTAAAGAGGAATCTGACTTAAAACAGATTCCGGTCTTGGTTTTGACCAACTTATCAACCGCCAGAAAACAAAAAGCCAGGCTATGGTCATCAGATTTGAAAAATAATCATGAAATACTACTCCGACCTGTCTACCAAACCAAAAATAAATAGCCACTACCAGACTTAGGCGCAACATGTTGATTAAGTAAGTGCCCAAAAATCCAATAGCCAAGGCTTCAATTTTGGACATCCAGGTATGTTTCCCTGATAAACCTGTAAGCAGCGTCACTACAAGTAATACGAGCGACTGCCAACCTACACAGTTCCAAACTAAGTAAATGGCTTCATTTTTGCCATCTGCCCGAGTCCATTCCATGTAAGCTTCTCCGACACGAACCGGAAATCCAACTAAACTCAATATTGACCCGGTGACTTTTAGTTCATACGGAACAATGATATTTTGGATCTGTCGATACCAACCAATACTCATTACTATTTTAGTAAGTACATCTTGCAGACTGTTCCAAAAGGGTAAAACAATCAATATGAGGGCAGTCAGCAAAAAGATATTGCGAAAAAGCTGATGAGAGGTGGAATTTAACTGTTGTTGTAAATTTTGAAAAGGTCTTTTTTGCATAGGTCGTATAATCAACAATACCACTAATTTTTTCTACAGGCACTAATCCTGTGACATTTAACCTCTTTAATTATCCTAATCTGAATAACGAAATGAAAATCTAAGTTTCGAACTATAGCTTCCTCCTCTTTTTAAGAGGAGGTTAGGAGGAGTTAGATAAAATAACTAACTCACCCTATCCCTCTCTTACGAAGAGAGGGAACCAATAATCTGAAAGTAAACTTAGTTTCGTAACTCAAGCTACCCTAAGACTTTTGCGTCTCTTTATCAAAAACGGCAGAAACAAAGCCAGCGGAAAAAAGATAAGGGTTTTTTCAGGCACGGTTAAACTTGATACTTGAATCACTAGATGTGAGTCAGCCACTTGGGCTGTGCCGGAATCAGTTTTGAGTTCGCCTTCTAAATCCTTGGCAGAAGCAGGCATATTAGCTGTAATATCAGCAGATCTATCCCGAGTCATTTGCGTGGTTGTCTCAGTCACCGTAGAGCCGGTGATTGCCACCGCATCAGTAGTATTGTATAAGTCGGCTGTGGCTGTGGGGCCACTGGTCGTCACCCGCAACGTGGCTTCACTAAAGTAGGTGAATGTCCCTCCGGTAAAATTACTCGGATTAAATTCATTCATAAAGGTACCTCGGACAAAAGTAGTTGAGGTGGTTTGCACATCGATACTGGCATACATATGATACAGTTCGACGTTGGTAATACCTGCAGCATCTGTCTGTTCCAGGATGATCTTAGCATTGGCAATTTGGGCTGTATTGGCTCCGGCTTTGACACATATCATATAGTCAGTGCCGGAAGTTAGGGTAATTGCACTAGAACGAACCAAAGCCCAGGTAGTTCCAGTGACAGTGACCTCACTACCACTGACCACGGTGGCACAGGTACTTGCTCTCTCATACAAAGCAGCTAAGGCTGTCTGACCTGCAGTATTATTTGCCAAAGTGGCTTCAAAATAGATGGTTGGAGTAGGTGTCCAGACAGTTGAATTATAGCCAAAGAGCTTTTTTTTGGCTGCGGCAAAGATGTACGAAGTACTAGTCGTAGTCGAATTAATTCCTAGCTCAACTTGGGTAACTGTATCGGTGATTCTAGTCGCATCTGATTGCAAAATGATCAGCCTGGCTGTACGAAAATTAGCGGTATTAGCACTAGTTTTAAAGCGGACTGTGTAATCAGTGTTATTGGTCAGCGTTATTGCCGCGGAGCGAGCCCGCGCCCATGCTGTTCCCAAAACTGAAACTGAAGAACCACTCACACTATTACCAGCAGAATCATATAGTGTCGCAGTAGCTGTCGAACCGGCGTTATTTGTTTGGAGAATTGCCTCAAAGTAAACAGTGGCTCCGGTATATTTGGTCCCATCCCAATGCACCAGTCCCAATGAATTATCAGTCGGGGTATCTGTCGTACTCGTGGTGGAATTATTCTTATTCATAATATTTATCTGCTGTTCAAAAGCTGGACTGACAGCTCTGGCTGGAGGAGGTGTAAAAAAAGATAAATAGTTTAGAACCATGGCCAGGAGAATAAACAGGGATAAAACAGCTTTACTGCGGAGGCGTAAGCGTCCCCTTCTCCTGGCCGGCTGTTTCTGCGATGTTACGGATTTGGCAAATACGTAGTTTAGTACAAAAATAGGCTTATTTAACTGACCCGTTCCGCTAAAACCTGGGAGCCAACTGGAAAGCCAACGATAGAACCTGCCGCGTTTGAACGTATCTGTGATGTGGCCTGTCTTAGGAGTCCTAAACCACGGGCCTTCTGATTTTTCCAGGAAGCCTTTGACTGCCGCATAGGCTTGGAAGGGAGTCAAAATGTAAGTCAAGGCTATAAAAGAGAGGATGCCTCCGTAGTCTTTCTCTTCAGCTTCTTCTAGGAACATCCCGACTGTATTCATCAAGGGTAAGGAGAGTAGGTTAGTAAGAACCAAGCTCCAACCCCAGACTTGAGTCCAAAAAGGTAAGCGGACTTTAAGTACGGCTTCGGAGATAAACCAGGCCAAGGTCCCCAGGAGAAAGAAAAAGGACTGTAAATAGTAGGGAGCTAGGTAGAGAAACTCCAGTTTTTCAATGGTAGTTAAGCGGGAAGGAAGAAAGGTGTTATCGTCATTGCGAGCCTGCCTGCCGGCAGGCAGGGAGTCGGACGCGGCAATCTTAGAGATTGCTTCGTCACTCACTGCGTTCGTTTCTCGAAGTGACGCTGGAGAGTCGATGGCTTCCACCCACCTCCCAAACAACATCTC
>LCEX01000001.1 GCA_000995415.1 Candidatus Gottesmanbacteria bacterium GW2011_GWC1_43_10 | reverse complement strand
GTACAATCCACAGCTTATAAAAACGTAAAAAAAATCCTAGTATTAATATGCCAATAAATAACCATCTTTTCATAATGCAATTAGGTAACAAACTTCTCTAAAAAATCACTAAAACATTTTTTTATATAACTTAGTTGTGGTTTCCCAATTCCCGGATAGACCCCTATCCAAAATCCATCGCGCATGATTTTGTCCGAGTTCATAAGTTGACCTATCACCCGCATCCCCGAGCGTTTTAGGTAAGCCGGGTGACGCAGTAAATTTCCGCCAAACAAACTGCGTGTGGCAATATGCTTATCCTCTAAATAATTAACTATGTCCAAACGTGTAAACGGCGCTCCGTCGCGGATGACCAACATAAACCCGAACCAACAGGGTTTAGATTCCGGCTCAGATTTTGAACAAATAAAAAATCGCTCATACTGCTCAAAAAAATCGGATAATTCCTTAAAGTTATTTTGTCTTGCCTTTACAAACCGTGGGAGTTTTCTCAATTGGGATAATCCAATGGCCGCCTGCATATCAGTCAATTTTAGATTGTAACCGATCTGCGAGTAAATGTATTTATGATCATAACCTGCTGGTAATTCCCCCATCTGCCAACCAAATCGCCGTCGGCAAGTATTGTCTTTTCCTGTATCGCACCAGCAGTCGCGTCCCCAATCGCGAAATTGACGCAGCGCCCGAAATATAAGTGGGTTACTGGTTATCACTGCTCCACCTTCACCCATGGTGATCTGGTGTGCCGGGTAAAAAGAAAATGTGGCTAGATGACCAAAAGCACCCACCAACTTATTTTTGTAGCGTGAACCTAAAGCATCACAACAATCCTCTATAAACCACAGTTTATACTTTTGCGCAAGTTCTAATATTCCGGCAATGGGGAGCGGGTTACCCAAAGTATGCGCCATCATAATGGCTTTAGTTTTAACTGAAATGGCTTTTTTGATACTGGTTAAAGTCGCGTTTTTCGTCTCCAAGTCATTATCCACAAACACTGGCACGCAACCGTTTTGTAAAATCGGATTTACTGTGGTGGGAAAACCAGTGGCTGCGGTAATCACTTCATCTCCCGCTTTGAGCGCTCGCTCACCAAAAACCTTGGCCGTAAGCGATGACAAGGCTATCAAGTTAGCAGAAGATCCGGAGTTAACGAGTGTCACGTAACGGACTCCGGTAAGTTTTGCAAAGGCTTTTTCAAATCCTTGAGCAAAGTGACCTTCGGTCCACCAACCATCCAATACTGCCGCTACTCCTTTTAGTAACTCCTGCTCATCGAAAACTTTGCCCGAAACCGGAACCGGAGTAATTCCCGGTTTAAATTTTGGCGGTGGAAATTTATTTTTAAAATGCTGCTTAATTGATTCCCGTAGTCGTCTATCCATGATGTAGTTTTTAACTAACGTTATATTCTAAAAAGCACTTCTACAAAAGTCTAGAATACCATAAATAAACTTTAGGTAAGACCTTGGCTATCGTATATCGTGGTTTAAAACCCAGCAGTTTTGTGGCTTTTGCAAAATCCAACGATTGGTAAGGAATTTCATTTTTTTGCGATTCCATGATTTTATAATTTATTTTTTTATGGAGTATTTTACCGGCGCGATTGACAAGCTCAAGCACACTTAAAGTTTCGTGACTCGAAAAATTGAAGACTTCGCCTTTATATTTTTCCAGGTTTTGCAATAACGCTAGATACCCGGAAACTACGTCTTTAACATAAATAAAATCCCTCACAAAAGTGCCGTCACTTCTTATCTCAAGTGTTTCTTTTTGTACTAAAGCCTTAACCAACCCAGGAATGATGCGGGAAAAATTTAAATCGCCTTCACCGTAAACATTACCAAAACGCGTGACTGTCACTGGCACTTGAAAAGTTTTATAATACGTTTGGGCAATCAAATCCGCAGCTGACTTGCTGACTTCATATGGATGATCTCCTCGTAACTGATCCGTTTCTAAATAAGCTGTTTTTGACTTAACCTGTTTTCCATAAGCTTTATCTGATGAAGCCACAATCACACCTTTGATTTGTTGGTAAAGACGTGCGCACTCGAGGACGTTGACTGTTCCGAGGATGTTCGTTTCCAATGTCTGCTTGGGATCAAAATAGGCTACTTCAACTAAAGCTTGGGCAGCCAAATGCAAAATATAATCGATTTTGAAGCGCGTGACCAAGTGGTAAATTTGGGAAAAATCCCTGACGTCAACTTTTACTAAAATTACTGATCTGTCTAATTTTTTCTGAAAAAAGTAACTTTGGGGATTTTGAGCCGTATAAGTACAAACTACTTGAGTTTTTCGTCTGACCAATGCCTCGACAATATGCGCCCCAATAAAACCAGTTCCTCCGGTAACTAAAATTCTCTGTTTCCTTAAATTGATTTGCCCGCGCGGTTTAGAAAATCTCATTTGCGATCTTGGAAGCTTTGGGCAGATTGCAATTCGTTTTGCAATTTAGACTATTAATACTTGATTTTTGCATACTTACATTCATAAAATCAAGTACGAGCAACATTTCTATGACTATCATAAAGAAAAACCAAGTCCTCATTTTTATCTTTTTTCTGGCATTGACATTGCGGATATTAAACCCTACTTATTCCTTACCCACGCTATACGTGATGGGAGATGAAGCCCCCGGATATATGGGTGCTCTCTATGTATTGGCAAAACAAAACTGGCTTGTACGTACAGCTATTTATCCCCCTTTCGGTTCATATTTGCAGATTCCTTTTTTAAGTCTAACTTTCCTACTGTCTCTTTTATTTCAAAAAGTCCATTCTCTATATGAACTGAAGTTATTATTACTCACTCAACCGGGTTATTTTCTTTTCGTGCCGCGGCTAATTTCCGGTATTTTGGGCAGCCTGACAGTTCTGGTCATTTACAAAATATGTAACCTTCTTTTGCCTAAATCAAAAAGTGTTCCTCTGATTGCAAGTTTTTTGCTAGCCGTGGCTTTCAACCACGGTCAGGTCTCACACTTTGGCAGGCCTTGGGCTCCGGCCATGTTTTTCTTTTCCTTAAGCCTATTTTTCACCCTAAAGAGCGTACTCACCAAAAGTAAAGAGCGGATGCACGTTTTATTAGCGGCTTTTTTTGCCGTAGTGAGTTACGGCTTTCATCAAATTGGGGTTTTTGCTCTCTGGTTTTATTTATTGGCGCGAGTTATTGATAAACGTGAATCAGTTACCGGACTTTTCCGAAATAAAAACACCCGTTTGGGTTTGCTACTTGTCACAATCGGATTTATTGTTGTTTATTTAATGCAAATGGGCAATCCTTCGGCCGATTGGTATCCGACCTCCAAAAGTTTCCCATCTGATTATCCACTAGTTTTGAAGTTGGCTGAACTGATTTCTAGCAGCAGCTTTGTTTATAACCTGAAGCAATTATTACTTCTTGAACCGGTAATTTTTTTGGGCTTTCTACTGTGTATCAAAAACCAAACTGTGTGGAAAACTCCATTAAAATCAATTTTTATATTTACGCTGACCACTTTTCTGGCTATCGGAATGGCATTTAAACAACCTCGCTATCTTTTGCCGGCTTTGATCCCGATGTGTATTTTCGCCGCCCTTGCTATTATTCAGGCACTAAAATTTTTCAAAAATCAATTCACGAAACAGGTAGGTTTTACGTTGATACTCATTTTTGCCAGTATCAATTTAAGTTTCTGGAACTATTTATACATCCAGAAGTCTTCACTTACTTTAGCGATGGAGTGGATTGACCAAAATATCCCACCACAAAGCATTTTGCTGTCAGCCGCAGGGAAGTTCGTACCCTACACCCCAGCTAAAGAGGTCCTGAATATCCAACAACAAAAACATCCCGGTTTTTTTGCTGAAGCTGGTAAATACCTAAAAACAGGAGAGTATCCCCCAAACGTCCGCAACATCATCTATTTAGATCAGTTGACTGATCTAAATGACCGTAAGCAACTGCCCCAATTTTTAAACAATTTTTCTCCCCCAGCTAGTTATCTAATTGATATCTATTTTGACCCAAAAGATAAACATTTTGGGTTTTTAAATCAAAATCAATATCAAAAACTGGTTTCTTTTTCATCATTGCGGGACAAATCAATCCAAATCAAAATTGACAATTTGTTGGCAACTGTCAATGAACCAGTACTACCGGTATTACTTCTTAAATCTGAACGCACCGGACCCTATATCGATATTTATTCTTTTACGCCTGAAAAGTGACGCCTCCAAAATATCATGAGTCTCCAAAGTATTTCATGCGCAGGAAGAACCTTTCCCCTCTTTGTGTTTCGTCTTCTGTTTCAACATAGGAAATCGTATCTCCCTGAGTTGTTTTTTTGAGTGGAACAGTTTTAACTGTTTTAAATCCGCAGCGTCTGTAAAGAGCTACCGCCCGCTTGTTGTCTTTAAACACCCGTAAATGCGTATCCGTCAGATTTAGATGAGTAGCAACCCACTGTCTAAACGCACCGACAGCTGCAGTCATAATTCCCGGTATTGCCGGATTTCCCCTCAAAACATTGTCCAATTCGTATGACCGAGTGGTAAAATCAATGTTATTGAGCCCCAGGTGTCCGATTGGTTGTTTTAATAGATCTTCAATCATAAATGAAATCCTTAGTGGATTTTCTAGTAACTGCTGCTGGGCCCAACGCCTCGTCCCCTCTTGTGTTACCCGAAAAATAGTCGGAAACCAGTTGGCTTTGGCTTTGCGCCATTTGGCTAACAGCTTTATTTCGCTGGGATTGCCTAAACTGGCTTTGGAAATGACGCGAAGTCGGGCTGTGATTTTCAAGTCCTGTGGCACGGGAATAATTGGTGAAACTGGACAAGGTAAATTATATTTGAGCTGCTTTAACAAATTTAAGGTGCGCTTTTGCTGCGGGTTATTGATCTTAGTCTGCATACTCCTTAACTATTTTTCTGTTTGAGATGTCGTAAGATAGTACTGACTATTTGATTCGTTTCCAATTTATTGGCTCGGCGCATATATTCTTGCCTTCCCATGACTATTGTAAATTTATCCGGTACACCAAGGCGTTTAAATTTGACTTGATCTCCTGATTCGGCCAACACTTCAGCTACGGCTGATCCCAATCCACCTATGATACTGTGTTCTTCAAGGGTGTAAATCGCTTTCGACTTACTCGCCAGTTCCTTAATTAATCGGGTATCCAAAGGTTTGATGGTCGGCATGCTCACGAGCCCGGTATTTAATCCTTGTTCCTGCAATTTACGCATTACTTCGAACCCACGATTCAGGAAAGTTGAGGTGGCAATAATAGTCACATCTCGCCCTTTTTTGATGACTATGCCTCTGCCTATTTTAAACCGGGGAGAGCTTTGGTGCACATTGGGTTCACCGGCCTTTCCCAAACGCAAATATACCGGCCCCGGGTGTCTCAAAGCAGCTTTTGTGGCTAGGGCAACTTCGAGTGGGTCTCCCGGACACAAAATGGTTAAATTAGGCAACGTACGCAAGACACCGATATCTTCAAGTCCGTGGTGAGTCCGAGCATAGTTTCCATAAGCAAAACCAGCGCCTACTCCAACTATTTTGACATTTAAATTCTGATAACAAATGTCGTTACGGATTTGTTCAAAATTTCGCATGGTGACAAAAGGGACGATGGAATAAATGATCGGGATTTTGCCGGTAAGTGCAAGTCCGGCTGCCATACCCGTCAGAGCCTGCTCCAATACTCCGGCATTTAAATATTGTCTAGGATACTGCTTGGCAAATTCTTCAAATACTGAATACCCCAAATCCCCGGCAACCAGAAATATCCGCTTATCCCGTTTGGCAAATGCAAAAAGCTCTCTGATAAAAGCGTATCTCATATTTTTGTGAGTTCCCGAATGGCTATTTCAATTTCATCTGATGTTGGGGGTTTATATTGGGATGAGACTTGGTTGACATGTTTGGCTGCGCCACCCAAACCCTTGATTGTGTGAGCAATCACTACCGAAGGTTTTCCTGATTTAAATGGTAACTGGGAAAGAGTTTTTAGGATTTGGGTAAAATTGTGACCGTCAATTTCTTTGGCTTCCCAGTTAAAACTCAACCATTTCTTGGCAAAAGGCTCCAAATCCAAAACGTCCTTGGTATAACCGCAGCCCTGCAGTTTATTGTAATCAACTATAGCTACTAGGTTATCTAGTTTGTGCTGGCCGGCTAGTAGAGCTGCTTCCCAGGTCGAACCTTCGTCACATTCTCCATCTGAGAGTATCGCAAACACCCGATAATTTTTACGATCGACCCTACCGGCATAAGCCATCCCTACCGCCATTGGCAAACCATGTCCCAAAGATCCGGCTGTGACCTCAACCCCCGGCACACAATGGCGAGTAGCATGTCCAGGTAACAAGCCGCCGTTCATTTCGTACCCCTCAAGAATTTTTGGGTCAAAAAAACCGCGGGCTGCCAGTACTGCATACAGCGCCTTCGCATCATGAGCCTTGCTAAAAACCAACCTGTCCCGTTTGGGAGCATCCGGTTTATGGGGAAACACCCGCAGTATTTTAAAATACAACGCCACCATGAGTTCAACGCAAGATAGCGCCCCGCCGGTGTGAGCGCTCTGGGCCCGAAAACTCATTAGTAAAATGTCTCGTCTGACTCGAGCCGCAATTTTTTTTAAGTTTGTCTGCATGACTTAAGTGAATTTCTAATCCCTTTTTTTAAGTCAGTTACACTCTCAAATTCTGTCTGAGACATCGAACTACATAATCTATCTTTTCTTCAGTAAGCATCACCCCACTCGGCAAATTGATTCCATTTAATCCCAAATGGTATGCTACCGGATGTTGTTTGTGGCGTTTACCGTACAAATTAAACATGCTGATCGGATAGAAAAAAGGGCGGGTATCAATTTTTTGCTCCCGCAACTTCCAGCGCAACTGATTACGCGACAGCGGAAATTTTTTATCTAAAACCAACGAACTCATCCAATAACTACTGTGGAGTCCTGGGCGCGAGGGGTTTAAGGTAATTCCGGGAATGTCGTGCAAGCGATCATAATACCATTTGAAAATTCTGCGTTTACGCTCGATAGACCAGTTTATTTCCTCCAAACGTGCCAACCCCAATGCCGCTTGGATATTTGACATGGGATACATAAAACCGATTTCGTTGTGCCAGAACTGATGTTTAAAGCTTACTCCGTGATCTACCAATGAACGAGCTCGCTCATACCAATCTTTTTTATTCGTCACAAACATACCACCTTCTCCGATAGCCAGAAGTTTTGCCCCTTGAAAACTAAAGGCCGCAGCGTCACTCAATGTTCCTGCCGGTTTACCATAGTAAATACAACCCAAACCCTCACACGCGTCTTCCAAAACTCGCAAATGATGCTTTTTAGCAATTCTTTTGATTCCGTTCATGTCAGCCATATTACCGTATAAATGCACCGGCATGATGGCCCGCGTCTTTGGCGTAATATACTTTTCCAGCTTCTCCGCGTCCAACGACCAAGTTTGTCTATCTACTTCAGCTAAAACTGCTTTTGCACCAATATAATGAATGACATTGGCACAAGCAACATATGTCAAATCTGGAATTATGACCTCATCTCCCGCTTTTACTCCGAATAATACCAACGCCAAATGCAAAGCGCTGGTTCCAGTCGGCATGGTCAGAGCGTATTTACAACCCAAGTAGCTAGCAAACGCTTTTTCAAATTTGACAATATAATCGCTATGGTGAAAATTCCAACCACGCATGGTCGCATCTACGACGTACTTTACCTCATTTCGACTGTTGGCAGGCCCGGCTGTCAAAATGAGTTCTTCGGGTTTGGTTAGCATAATTCAAACTCCTTTAGGCAAATTTATAATTTTACGGATAATATAACGGGGTCGCTTTTTGACTTCCAAAAAGATCCTGGCCAAATATTCTGCGATTACACTTAAACTCAAAAGCTGTATCCCACCCAAAAATAAGACTAAGATGACTATTGTAGGCACCCCCCGGGGAGAATCATGGTAAATAATTATCCAGATCAAATTGATGACGATCAAAAGAAACGTCAATAGCATCACGCTGAAGGCCAACAAAGATATCCATTCCAAAGGCTTAAAAGAGAAATTGACTAAAATTGTCTTCGCCCACCACAACCCAGTAAAAAAGTTTTCCGTCGACTTGCCGTGCAATCTAGCACTTCGAACATAAGGAACGCCTACTTGTTTAAAACCCACAAAAGCCCGTAAACATCTCAGATAATAATCATTTTCCTCGAGCTTAAGTAATTCGGTATAAGCGCGTTTACTCATCAGGGAAAATTCACCGGAATTCAACGGGATCTCAATGTAAGCCAGCTTATTTAATATCAAATAAAACACTTTGTAAAAAAAGTTCCAGACAAGATTGTATCCTTCGCGCGAAGTTCTGACTCCATAAATCACATCATAGCCGCTCAACCATTTTTGGATAAATTGCGGAATCAGTTCCGGCGGGTCCTGAATGTCTCCATGAAGAAAAACCGCTGCCTCGCCCCGAGAGTATTCCAATCCAGCGATGAAACTTGGTTGTGGTGATCCGAAGTTTCGGCTCATAAATATAGCTTTGACTTTATTATCTTTAATAGCCAGTTTATTGATAATTTTTTCCGAACTGTCAGTTGAGGCATTATCCACATAGATGATTTCAAAAGTGAAATTACTTAAGTTTTTAAAAACTTCCGTAACTCGCTCATAAAGCAATTTTATGTTTTCCGTTTCGTTGAAACACGGTACAATCACTGAAATTAGCGTTTTTTTCTTCTTGGAAATCATTGCTTTTCTTTCTTAGAAAATACCATGGAGATGAAAGTATATTTCTTGGTATTCCAACTGACTACCGGTTTTTTGACTCTGGCAATATTTGATTCAAGAAGTGTCAATCGATGACGCTCGGCTGTTTTAATCAAGTTTTTGATTTCGGCTTTTGAAAAAATCGTCCACTCTTTGCCTGGTTCGGTTCCGTAGTTTAATGGAGCATCACTAGTGTCAATTTTAGGGTCCCAATAGTCGGTGGACAAATAAAGTTTACCCCGGGTTTTGAGTAAACGCGAGCATTCGTCAAAAAAATCTGCTAAATTTACATTGTGTTCAACAACTGAAAGACAAATGAGGACATCAAAAAAACCGCTGGGGAAATTAGTCTGCGTCACACTTTGAGCGCTCAAATTGTATGGCAACTTAAATCCATTTGACTTCCAAAATCGCAGTTGCTGCAAACGATCGTGCCAATTGATAGTCAAATCAATACCATACACCTGACTGAAATGGTTTTTAAAAAAATACCTTAAAACATTGCTTCCTCCACATCCCATGTCTAATACCCGTGTGTCCCGCGGATATTTTTTTAAGACCCCTGCAATTTGGGCCAAATCCCAATTTTTTACCAATGTCGAATGATATACGCGCGTTCGCTTATCTTTACCTAAGTTCGTTAAAAAACCTATTGCTTCCCCAACTTCTGCCCAACTTTTGAGAACTTTGATCATACTTAACGTTTTTCTTAGAGCCTGTTTGATCCCGACTCAGTCGGGATCATTAAAGGCTCTTATAAAGCTGTTATTTTTGAGTTTACCGATTTTTAAACAGCTTCCAAAACAAAAAATCTGTGATATGGATTTTCCGGCAGACAGTAATTTTTCACTATAGTAAAACCACTCTCTTCAATCGTACGTTTTATTTTAGCCAAAGGATAACCTCTTTTTCCGATTTCCCAATAATGCTGCCCGGTAAACTCATGTTTTTGGTTTCTGGGTACTAAGAAAAACCAACTCTGGGGTTTTACAAAGGGAATCAGCTTAAAAGTCAACCAAAAATATGTCAAATAATCGTGTGGGATGGTGAGAATCACGTGTTTTTTTGTGACCCGCTTAAGTTCGTTTAAGGCTGGCGTTACATCAGAAAATGGGATGTGTTCCAGAACCTCAGCGCATAAGACAGTATCAAAACTTGTATTCTTAAATGGCAGTTTTCGGACGTCTCCCACATAGTCTGGTTTTAATTCTGGGTCGATATCCAAGGTGGTCACTTGCCTAAACAATAACTGCAAAGCGTGGGAGACAACGCCATTACCTTTACCGACTTCCAATACAGTCTTCGGATGAGTGGCGTTTACTTCATAAATTTGTTGCCACAAACTTATCCATCTCGGCTTATCAAGATAATCCAAAGTATTGTACTCCCCTGCCTTTATTTGGATGGTCGTTTTCTTCATAACTTCTGATATACTTCTATACTAGAGCCAATTCGAGAGTATAACGCAAAAAGCACAAATCGCAAAATGAGTCAAACTAAAATTCTATTTGTCAGTCATTCTTTGTCAGCCTTTACTAAACCGGTTTTCAATAATTTACAGACGCTTGATTTTTCCGTCCAACTCTTTGATTATTATAGCCCGAATATCAGATCTAAGATACTCGGCTTACTCAAAAATGTCTCATCCCGACATTCTGATCTCGAAAAACTGATTAACGCTTCAGTCAATCAAGATTTTATTAATAAAGCTGTTCGCTTCAAACCTAAATTCATCCTTTTATTTAAGGCCAAAAATATTTATCCAGAAACCATTTCGAATTTGCGCCAAAAAGGGTTTATCGTGATTAATTGGTTTCCTGATTATTACGATGATTGGAACTGGATTAGAACCCATGCGGCAAACTATGATTATTTTTTTACGCCGTGTGAATATGTGCAGGCGCAACTTAAAAAACTTGGCGTAACTTCGTATTATTTACCTTTCGCAGCCGATGCAGATCCCACCTTTAGACAAACTCCCAAAAAATACCAAGCTACTTTTGTCGGTCGTTTTACCAAGCGGAGAAATCACTTTTTTCAAAAAGTTTTGACGGCAAATTTACTTGATGTTTGGGGTTATTCACACTGGGTAAATAGCATTTACAAATCCGTATACCACGGAGAGATTACGCCTCAAAAAACCAAAGAGATCATTCGCCAAAGTAAAATCACGTTGAATACCTTAACGGCTACAGACAACGTGCCGATTATTTCTGTCAACTACCGCATGTTTGAAGCCACTGGTGTAGGCGGATTTGTGCTATCTTGGTACAATCATCCGTTAGAAGAATTTTTCAAGATAGGCCACGAAATAGAAGTTTTTAAGACCCCAGATGAAGCTCTAGCCAAGACTAAATTTTATCTGAAAAACGAGTCGGCCCGGGAAAAAATTGCCCGCGCTGGCTGGAAAAGAACCACCAAAGACCACACTTATCTTGTCCGTCTGCGCGATCTTATCAAACATCTCAAAGTTTAATCTTCGTTTGACTTAAAAGAGTTTCTCTAAACTTTTTTGTAAGTCCAGTATTGATAAATAATGAGGGTTAGTTTTACTATTGTATGAGAAATCGGCAACTACTGTTTTTCCGTCAAAAGCTGTTAGTCTTTTATCTTTTGTCCAAAAAACGTTTCCGGGCTTGATGATAAAATGGTCGGCCAACTCAACCACGTTTATGGCTTCGTGATGGTTAATCAAATCTTCATGCAGTTTTTCTCCAGGACGTATACCCACAAATCTGTGTTTGGCTTCTGGGGCAATTGCCCGAGCTAGATCCATGATTTTGAAACTAGACATTTTGGGTACAAATACTTCTCCCCCTTGCATGGTTTCGATGGTCCGAACCACGAATTTGACCCCTTCTTCAAGAGTGATCCAAAAACGTGTCATGTCTTTGTGAGTAATTGTCAATGTCCCAGTTTCTTTCTGTTTCCTAAAAAGCGGCACTACACTTCCACGGCTATTAGCCACATTTCCGTATCTGACACAACTGATCGCTGTTCGGTGTTTTCCATGATACGAATTTCCCTGGATCAGCAATTTTTCCATACATAGCTTTGTGGCTCCATATAAATTGATTGGGCTGACTGCTTTGTCGGTGATCAATCCCAACACCCGTTCAACTTGAGCATCCAGCGCCGCATTCAAAACGTTCATCGTCCCAATGATGTTTGTTTTGATTGCTTCATTTGGGTTGTATTCGCAAGCGACAATTTGCTTGAGTGCAGCCGCATGAACCACCAACGTCACGCCATCCATAGCTCGAGCTAGCCGTTCTGGGTCACGCACATCACCAATGAAAAAACGTAAACATGGATGCTGAAATCTCTGTTGCATCTCGTACTGTTTAAATTCGTCTCGGCTAAATATTCTAAGGGCTGTGGGAGAATGATATTTCAGAAGGTATTGAGTGAAAGCCTGACCAAAAGAACCGGTACCACCGGTCAAAAGTATCACTTGTTTACTCCAATCAAACATGTCGTCACTCTACCATAGAAAATCCAATTCTTCAAGCAGAACTCGTCAGTAAATGCTCAATCAGATTTGCTAGTTTTTCTCCAGAAGTTCCATCAATCACTCCCAATGCGTCGTTTAAAAATTGGCGTTGACCTGGATGAAGTTTGGTTACAGCTTCTGGATGATGTACCAAATAATCAAGTCCTTTTACCAACTCTGCAGCGTTTTTTACTGTCCATGCCGCCTGATATTTGTTTGCTGGGATATTGGCTTCCGCCCACCAAGGACTCATGTAAAACAAAGGTTTGCCAAATAGCATTGGCCACAAAATGGCTGTCGTATCCCAAGACACAATCACATCTGTTGATTCCAAGAATTCGTTTAAAGTCGTCTTTGGATTTATCATCGTTTTCACCCCGTAATGATCTCCCAAACTCCTAAGCTCATGCACAATTTGCCCGGAATGAGTTCGAATCCATACTTCTATGGGAAATGGTAACTGCTTAAACTTTTCCATCACCTCATGAAAGTATTTTGTCAGAATAAAAGTATTGGGCGGATATAATGTGCACAGAAATCCTATTTTGACTGGGTTTCGTGGTTTAAATTGCCCAAGATTTCGTTGCCAAAAAGCCTGCTTTTTTTGAAAAATCTCATCCAAATGGGGAAAACCCACAGTAAAAAGAGTCTTACGGGGTTTATGAAGTATTTTTTCAAATCTATTTTGGACTAATTTCCCCCACAAAGCCATGTAGTCACTCTTGTGATCGGCTCCAAAATGCACGTCGTGAAATCCATGTAATAAGACTAACGTGGGTATGTGTTTGCGCTTGGCCAAAAACACAAACGGCAATGCAGAGGGTCCTGGATCGTGTGTGGTAATTACCAGTTTGGGTCGAGAGCTGCGGATGACTTCTTGGGCTAATATAGTTTGGCGGACAAATTTTAGCGTGTATTGGCGAAACACCAACCGTAACTTTGCCAAACACGCTTG
Source organism: Candidatus Gottesmanbacteria bacterium GW2011_GWC1_43_10 (assembly GCA_000995415.1). Lineage (GTDB taxonomy): Bacteria > Patescibacteriota > Microgenomatia > UBA10105 > UBA10105 > UBA10105. The sequence goes on along the minus strand of LCEX01000001.1, from coordinate 61,797 downwards.
CTTGCAGACCTCGGGAAGCGAGCTGGGAAAAAGTAATTGGGTGACTTCTGTTTGGGTGAGAATTGAATCGATTTTTTTGGAAATTTGCTGGTGCGTTTTATCGACTTGGTCAGATAATTGCCTTGTCAAGAAATGTGCTAGTGGAGTGTAGTGAAAACTTTGAGTTTTAAGTAACCATTCGTGTTCCAAAAGATGATCCCCGGTAGTTACAAGATACTTACGGTTTGATAAAAGGTGCTCAAACAACGACTTGTTATAATACAAGTTAAATCCGCCGGAGAACAAGAGAAAGTCAACTTCGTGTGGTTTTATTTTGAATAAGCGATTTTTCAAATTTGAATATTTTTTTAGAATCCATCCGCCACCCATTTCTAAAACTGTCCGAAACAACGTTGGTAGATAAAACGTGTAATCAAAAATCCTCGATTGGTGGGAGGGATCTAAAATTTCCTGCCATTTTACCTTTTCGGGTGGGGCAAAAAAAGCACAAATCAGAGCGGCGTAAGAAAATTGTCGAGGCGACCAACTGGCTAGCGAAACATCAGCCGCGTCTTTAAATCCGATAAATGCATCCGGGTGCCACTTCTTTTCAATTTCATTGAAGAGCGCATATGCCAAAAAAACATCTAAAAACTCTCCCCAGAGTAAATAGTCAAAAATCTCGATGAAATTGATACCGCACACCTCGATCTGTTCCACGTGTTTGTTAAAATACTTCACTAATTCCTGGCTTTTCTCGGAATAAGGCAAGAGAACTTGCGGGTAATGTAACGGACTATTTTGTGACAATAAATTAAAATACTCAAATGCCTGCTGCTGGTATTTTTGGAGCGTGAGAGTAGCCTCAATCGTCGGAGCTAAAATGATAGTTTGGTCACTAGTATGTTTTTGGCGGTAATCAACTCCCCATTCTGCCTGTTTTTGCGTAAACGCGAAGATGATTATTGTACGATTTTTCTTACCCATATCTCAAGATTCTCATTATATCACCTCAATATGTTAGAATAAGGCAGATCAAGACATGAAAACAGCTATTATTACCCAAGCTCGGATGTCCTCTATCCGTTTACCCGGTAAAGTGTTAGCCAAAATTAATAATCAAACCCTTCTGGAATATCATTTAAAAAGAGCCCAAGAGTCAAAAATACCTATAATCGTAGCCACCTCCATTGATCGTAAAGATGATGCGATCGTTCAACTTTGTCAAACCATTTCAGTGCCAGTTTTCAGGGGAGATTTAAACGACGTTTTGGCCAGGTTCTATTACTGCGCACAGGCCTTTGACTTAACAACGATAATTAGGATCACGTCCGACTGCCCTCTGATAGACGGGGATTTGATCGCAAAAGGTTTGAGGATGTTTCAAAAATCTGGTTGCGATTATCTTTCCAATACGGTCAAACGCACTTATCCCCGGGGGTTCGATTTTGAAATCTTTACCTTTGCGGCTCTGACCGAGGCTTTTCAAAAAGCTACAGAACTACTAGAACGCGAACATGTCACACCCTACATTTGGCGAAACCATCCCGATCGATTTATAATCAAACAACTGACACAACCAAAAGACGAATCTGCATATAGAATTACAGTAGATACTCAAGAAGATTTTTTGGCAGTCAAAACACTTATCCAGAAATACCAGGCTCATAAAAAAAACAGTTTGGAGATTATTGAGCTGTTGGAAAAACACCCTAAAATAGCAAAACTTAATGCTGATGTTCAGCAAAAGCACTATGGTCAATAAAACAAAACAACTTGCTTACTGGCAAGGAACGTTTGGTAACGAATACATTAAACGTAACTCTGACCTTTCACGTTTTAGGAAAAGAGCTGCTTTTTTTAAATCTGTATTTCGCGATTTTCCCGATATTAAGTCTATTCTGGAGGTGGGTTGTAATATTGGCGGGAACCTCGATGTATTACACAAAATTAATCCTGATTTCAAACTCATGGGTCTAGAACCTAACAAAATAGCTGTTGCCACTGCTCGAAAACTGGTCCCCAGCGCCCGTATTTTTGAAAAAAGTATTTTTGATAGTACGTGGAAAAACGCCTTTGATCTAGTATTTACTATCGGCGTACTCATCCATATCGGAGACGCCAATTTGGCTCAAGCGCTACGCCGTATCCATACTGCTTCCCGAAAGTACATTCTTACTATCGAATACTTCGCTCAGGAAAAAACGGTTATCCCCTACCGCGGATTGACTGACGCCTTATTTAAACGTCCGTTTGATAAAGAATGGTTGGCGTTATATCCCCGTCTTACCCTTCTTAAACATGGTTTTTTGGATGCCTCTGCCGGATTCGATGACTGCCATTGGTGGTTATTAAAAAAATAACAATTTGGGAAAAACTATGGTGTCTAAAACATATATCATCGCTACTATCAGGCCTTGGAATATTGCTAACTTCCATAAATATTTTAGTGCCAAAAAGAACTATCATCTCATTCAAAATAAATCTGAAATGACGGTGGAACACCTCAGACGGCTCCACCCCCGTTACATTTTTTTCCCTCATTGGTCTTGGATCATTTCGGAAGAGATTTGGCGCAATTTTGAATGTGTGGTTTTTCATATGACGGACTTGCCGTTTGGCCGAGGTGGGAGTCCGCTCCAAAATTTAATTATTCGGGGTTTTAAGAATACCAAAATTTCGGCAATACGAGTTAGCGACGGCATGGACACAGGAAATATTTATCTTAAACGACCAGTATCACTCAAAGGTAGTGCCGAACAAATCTACGCCCGACTTTCACAAATTGTTTTTTCAGACATGATCCCGCACATTATAAAAAATGAACCAACTCCTACTCCACAAACAGGAAAAATTACTCTTTTTAAGAGACGGCTACCAGAAGAAAGTAATCTCGAACCGGTTAAAACAATTTCTGATGCTTATGATTTTATCCGCATGCTAGATGCGCCTGAATATCCAAAAGCTTTTTTGCAGACCAAAGGATTACGGTTCGAATTTTCCAAAGCGCGTTTGCGAAAAAATAAGCTGGCCGCCCAAGTGGAAGTTTATGAAAAATAAAGTCATGGTTGTTGCGGCTCACCCAGACGATGAGGTTCTAGGCGCCGGGGGAATAATGCTCAAACATGTGGCTGACAGAGATTTCTTATACATCCTGATTTTAGGAGATGGCGAATCAGCCAGAGATGATCAAGGTAGTATTCAAAAACGTGCCAAACAAGCTCAACAGGTGGCAAAAAAAATAGGCGCCAAGGAACTTATTCTTGAAAAACTTCCCGATAACAAATTTGATTCACTGCCATTACTTACGATTACTAAAGTTGTCGAACGCACTATTTTTAAAATCAAACCCAATCTCGTTTATACACATTTTGCCTCTGATTTAAATATTGATCATCGTCTCACTTTTCAGGCAGTACTGACTGCCTGCCGACCCCAACCTGGATTTTTTGTAAAAAAAATTGTTTCTTTTGAAGTCCTATCTTCAACTGAATGGCAACACAAATCACCCCAAACTATGTTTTCTCCAACAGAATACATAAATATCTCTCAATATATAGAAAAAAAAGTAAAGTTAATGAAAATTTATAAAGATGAACTTCGCTCTTTTCCCCATCCCCGATCTGCTGAAGGCATCAAAACGCTCGCTCACTATAGAGGTATGGAGGTGGGATTTCAAAATGCAGAAGCGTTTCAAGTTGTGAGAAATATCAAAGATTGATATAATTTCTCTTTACAATACTCCTCTCGTCACTATGAAAAGTTTTGCAATTGGCGGTAAAAAGATAGGCCGGGATCATCCTACTTATATCATTGCCGAAATGTCCGGTAATCATAAACAGGACTATTCAGAGGCAGAAGAAATTGTCAGAGCAGCTAAAACTGCCGGCGCTGATGCAGTCAAACTCCAAACTTATACCGCCGATACGATGACTCTTAATGTCAGAAGTCCGCTGTTTAAAATCTCCGACCCCGGATCCCTATGGTCAGGGAATTACCTATACTCCCTCTACCAAAAAGCTTATACTCCATGGGATTGGGCCCTCAAACTCAAAAAATTAGCTACTAAGTTGGGCCTGGATTTTTTTTCGACTGCTTTTGATCAAACTGCAGTCGACTACTTAGAAAAAGAGGTTAATCCACCTGTACACAAGATAGCTTCATTTGAATTGGTGGATATACCTTTGATCCAAAAAATGGCCCATACCGGCAAACCGCTAATTATTTCAACTGGGATGGCTACTCTCTCCGAAATCAGGGAAGCAGTGAATGCGGCTCGCAAATCCGGCGCGCGCGAAATAGCTTTGCTTAAATGCACCAGTGCATATCCGGCTCCGCCTGAAGAGATGCATCTAAAAACCGTCCCTCATTTGCTCCAAACATTTGGTGTTCCTGTGGGGATCTCAGATCATACTCTGGGATGGGAAATACCGGTGGCAGGGGTCGCATTGGGAGCGTCAATCATCGAAAAACATCTGACTCTTTCAAGAAAAAAAGGGGCGGTCGATGCAGGTTTTTCATTAGTACCAAGTGAATTTGCTCAAATGGTCAAGTCGATCCGAATCACCGAACAGGCCATGGGAAAAGTAAAATATGGCGTTAAAAAAGGAGAGGCGCAAATGCGCGAATATGGATGGCGAAGATCGCTGTTCGTCATCCGGCCTGTTAAGGTTGGCGAAAAATTTACATGGGATAATGTACGCTCTATCAGACCTGCAAACGGTTTACCCCCAAGGTTCTATCAGAAGATTATCGGAGCCACGGCAACTCAAAATATAGCCTCCGGCACGCCACTATCTTGGAAATTCATAGCCAAAAAATAACTTATCTTGGTTTACGCATCAAAACCTCAGCTAAATATGGGACTTTTGGATCCAAGAGTTTTGTTTCCCGAATCAGTTTTTGGGTAGGAAATTTAACTCGTTTTAACTGGCAGGTACGCTTACCAAAATCAACCACCATCCAACTCGCCAGACCTCCAATATCGCGCGGTTGTCCGACAGATCCAGGATTGACAATCAACGTTTGATTTGTTTCTTGAACCAACGGATAATGTGTATGTCCCAAAATAACCCAGTCATACTCTAAACTGGATATGCGCGTAAATACTTCTAGTTTGGCATCAGGATAGATGCGTTCATTGATCGACCAGGGTGAACCATGACACAACAAAACTTTTTGCTCATCAATCAACAGTTCCCTCTTTTCCGGAAGTGACGAAAGCAACTTTCTTTGATTTAAGGTAAGTCTTTTTACCGCCTCATCTAAACCACTTCCATATTCCTCACGGTAAATTTGCATCATAACTGAATTGCCGCTCACAAAATCTTGTAATGTTTGGTCGTGATTGCCCTGTACGCCTATCCAGTTCCATTCCTCAAGTAGTTCGAAACAAACATCAGGGCGATAATAATAACCCACGAAATCTCCGGCGATGAGTAACTTGTCTATATCATGCAGAGTAATATCTCGAAGCACTAACTCTAAGGCTAGGGGATTAGCATGAATATCACTAATTAACGCATATTTCATGTTATTTCCAGTATCTCCGGGCATTCTCTACCAACATATCTTTTTCATCAACTACTCTAATTAAGCCTTTAACAAAGAATAGGTACTGATTTTCTCTTATTTGTTTTCTTACTGGTATCTTTTTCCCTAAAATCAAATTGAGATAATCTAATGGCAGATCATAACTTAGTTCTTTAAATAACAGAATAGAGGTGGTAAGAAACCTGCCTGGATTGATTTCGGTTACGCAAGGAATCCCCTGACTGTTTTCACGTAAATCCACAGAAAAAACGCCATCTGGGTGGGGTAGGATAGTTTTAATTGCTTTAATTGCCATCTTTATCGCCTGTTGATTGCTTGAGGTTTTTACCACACTCGTTGTAAAACTGATTGAGGAGTCTCTGGAATAACGCACTCTTTCTTTGATAGAAAAACTTAACAATTTTCCGTTTTTCCATAGAGAATCAAAACCAAACATGACACCAGGCAAAAATTCACTCATGGTGAATTTTCCCCATCCATGGTGTTGATCTAACCACTGTTTGGCTTGAATTTTTGTGACAGCGTGCACAGCCAGCTTACCTCCGCCACCGATATGATCCACAGGTCTTAACCAAACATCTGGCTTAAGCTGGGACGGTTCCTTTATAACAATCGAATTAGGAACCGCCACATTTTTACTTTGCCAAAGCTGATTACATAAAAATTTATTTTGCATTGTAACAATCGCTTTATGAGGTGGGTACCAAAATTTAGCGGAGATGTTATCTTTGTCCTGTGTCACACGTCTAATTTCCAAGTCAGATCCCAACCATAATATGTCTATATGATTTTTCTCTAGGAGTTGGTTCAATTCCTGTATATATTCCAGAGTATCTGCTTTGGGCAAAAGATATCTTTTACTAGATGGGGCTGCAGCCAATAAGTCAATCTGACTATCTGCCGCATATATTTCAAACTTCTTAAACGTGGATAAGTATAGAACCATCACCCTTCCCAAGTCACCACTGGCTCCGGTAATTAATATTTTAATTTTTTGCATTTTTTTTACCTCGTTCTAATTTATAAATAAATTGCCGAGTTTGGTTAATAGTTTCCCGATCTGGATTCACCGAAAAAATATCTATCCCGGCTGTGAATAATTTTTTTATCAGACTTGGCCTTGAAGCTGCTGCTCCACCAATTGCAGTAAGTACTTTTGCCTTTTTACAAATAGCGATGGTTTCATAAAGGGAATTTAGAACTACCGGATTTTCTTCGTTAAATAAGTATGCTAATCGGTTGTCAGATCTATCTATACCCAAAGTCAACGCCGTTAAGTCGTTTGTCCCAAAAATCATGAAATCAATAAGTTTACTTTTAATAAACGGCGTAATTCCTTTTCCTGTCAATGCTGGAACTTCCACCATTACTCCATAATCAATCGGCTGCTTAATAAATTTATCCGCTATCTTCCGCCAAACTTTATATTCAGAAACATCATGTACCATCGGAGCAAACACTCCAAATTTTACTTTGGGAAAATCTCTGGCTAATATGTTCAAAGCTTTAAATTGAATGCCTATCCAGCTTACTCCGGTTAACTTCTTTTCCAGATTGCCCAAGTTTTGCCAGTCGGGATGTATCGATCGACTTATGCCTCTAAAACTAACCAGTTCATTACCTATGTGTGACTCATATTTTTTTCCGGCTTCAAGTTGGACTAGTTGTGCAGGGGAGAAATCGTCAGTTCTGATCCAAAAGCGTTTGCCGCTAAATTTATCAGCCACCTTTGCAAACTCTTTGTATATTTCTATCAGCAATTTTTCTTCGCCAAAACGTCGCAGGTATTCTACCGGATGCAATCGACCGATGATTTCTGCGATGCAAAATTCGAGACGTGCAAACCCCACTCCATCAACTGCAGAAAATAGTTGAGGGTTGTGTTTTAAAACCCGCTTAGGAAAACCCAGATTAATAAATAAATTCTTATTAGTAGCAGGTGCTAATCTTCTGTTTGCGTTTTTACTTGTTTTTATGGGCATTTTACCCGGATGAATTTGATTTTCTAACAGTGAGTAATAATAGCCATTTCTCAAATCATTTTGGTTACCGATATAGAAAGGCAAGCCTAGTTCTTTGGCAGCGATCACTCCGTGATTTGTTTTTCCGCAATCTGCAATAAAGGCAACTGCTCCCCTATCAATTGCTTGCAAAACTGGGATCAATAAATCCCCGGACAATTTAAGAACTATGATTTCACCAGGCAAGATTTGATTTATTTGTTTTAGTAACTTGATTGTTCTTAATTTTCCGGCTACATCCTCCCGGCAACCATAATTAATTAAGTGCATTTATTTCCCTTTCAAAATTGTGCTACAATTATATCAAATCGCATTGACTCAAGAATACATGGTGCCTGTGTAATCAAACGATTAACTTAACTTAGTGAATAAGATCAATGTCGCAATTATTGGTGTTGGCAGCTTTACCAAAGCACTTGTAGAGGGAGTTGCATTCTATACAAAACATCCAAAAGAGAACAGAGGTCTGATAAATCCTAAAATCGGAAACTACCGGATACAAGATATCAACTTCGTCGCCGCCTTTGATGTGGATGAACGAAAAGTCAATAAAAAACTTCATGAAGCAATTTCTGCAAAACCGAATGTTACTTTAAAAATATGCGATCCCCTCAAATATGATGCTGTAGTACACCGGGGCCCGACTCTGGATGGCATCATAGATCAAATGAGAAAATCATTTGTACATGAAAGTAATGCGCCAGTGGTCGATATTGTAAATATTCTCAAAAAATCTAAGGCAGATATTGTCGTAAACTTTGTCCCATCTGGCGGTGAACAAGCAACATATGTATATGCAGAAGCGGCGCTTGAAGCACACTGCAGTTTTATTAACTGTATCCCCACCCCGCTAGCAACCATACCCGAATGGAGAAAGAAGTTTACAAATAACGGGCTAGTCCTATTAGGGGATGATATCAAAAGTCAGTTGGGTGCAACTATGCTTAATCGTTTTTTATTAGAGTTGCTGAAAATGCGCGGGATTAATGTGTCAAAATCTGAACAGGAAAATCGTGGTGGAAATGCCGATCACTTCAATTTATTGTATCGAGCCAAATCAAAAGAAAAATCAAAACGTGAAGCATTAACACACTTTTTGGAAAAAGGAGATGCGGAGCCGTCAGTAAAATTTTTCTATACCGGTAAACCTTCCGGGCACAAGTTGGTCAACATCAAAATAGAAGGGGAAATATTCGGACGGGTTCCTATATCTATTATCTCTGTTATTGAAGATGAAATCAGCATCAATGGTGCCGGAGTTGTGGTGGATGCGATACGCATAGCCAAATTGCTGGTTAATCGTGGAAAACAAAAAGACACCTGGAAAGTTTGTTCATTTTTGATGAAAGCTCCTCCCAAACAAATGTCTGATTCTCAAGCTAATGCGGAGTTTCGAAAATTTCTGTTAAGTCTGTAATTTTACAGTGTATTTTTGCATCTCTTCAAGAACCGTGGTCACAATATATTTTATCTCTTCTTTTGTAAGTGCTGGGAAGAGCGGCAACGATATCTCACTGTGGTACCACATTTCCGCTTTCGGGTAGTTTCTATTTGTATATCCAAATGTGTTTCTGTAGTACGGATGTAAATGAACAGGAATATAGTGGATCTGGACCAATATACCTCGTTTGTGTAAATCCTCTACTATTTGCCTTTTGTAATCAACTAACCGAGGAGTTAAAAGGACTGGAAACAAATGCCAAGCTGAAGTCCGGTCTTTGAGAAATTTAAGAGTTTTGAAGTGTTTTTCGTTTTTGAAAGCCGCGATATATTTTCTGGCTATTTCTGTCCGCCGCTCTATAAATATTTCTATTTTCTCCATCTGGGAAATACCTAATGCTGCCTGAATATCTGTCAATCTGTAATTAAAACCCAACTCCTGCATTTCATAATACCATGGTCCAACATTTTTATTTAATAATTTTTGCGGATCTTTAGTGATCCCATGCGTCCTGAAAAGTAGCAGTTTTTCATAAAAATCTCTATCGTTCGTGACTACCATCCCCCCTTCGCCTGTCGTAATAAGTTTAACCGGATGAAATGAAAATACTGTCATATCAGCCAGTGTTCCGACTTTTTTTCCTTTGTAGGTAGCTCCTAGTGAATGAGCACTGTCGGCAATGACTATCAGTCCATGCTTCCTAGCTAATTGATTTATGTCGTCATAGTCAGCCGGAATCCCTGAAAAATCAACGGGAATAATAGCTTTGGTCTTTTTAGTAATTTTTTTGGCAATTTGCGATACATCAATCAAGGGTAAATCAGAGCGAATATCAGCAAGTATGGGTTTCCCACCGCAATATAAAACACAATTAGCCGATGCGGCAAAAGTCAAAGGAGACGTGATCACTTCATCGTCTTTATTGATCCCGGCAGCAAAACAAGCTCCGTGAAGGGCAGCTGTCCCTGAAGAGTATGCCACTGCGTACTTGACTCCGCAGTACCGACTGACCGCATCTTCGAAGCGGGGAACAGCAGTTCCTTGGGTAAGAAAATCCGATCTTAGTACCCTTACTACTGCCTGTATATCAGTTTCGTCAATCTGCTGCCGAGCATAAGGAATGAGCTTTTTCATATTTTTCCGTCTTAAATTTTATTTTATCACGAACCGAAAGATCTCGCCGGATAAAACCTAATGCAGACATGCTTAAAAAAGCCAACTACGTTTTTTAGTAAGATTATGATATAACAATTTAATATGTCAAAACGCTCCATTTTGTATGTTTTTAGAAGACCGGTTACAAAAGAAATCGAAAACGCTTATCAACACGACTCACCGCGCGATATCTTTTACGGTTTAACAGAAATAAATAAATATTGTGCAGTTAAAGTTAGTGACAAAGTGTTTAAATCAAGAACTTTATTGTTCAGTCAACATTTGTTAAATATCTTTGTTACTAAATTCATAACTCTTGGCTTTTCACTTTTTCCAGCAATTTATTTGTTAAAAGACCTAAATCGGTCAGATATAATTTTTGCCACGGTTGATACTTACGGGTTACCAATTGCTTTACTTAAGTTTTTAAAACTTGTTCGTAAACCTTTGGTCTTCAATACAATAGGACTGTATGATGGTCTGTTAACAATGAAGAATCCGTTAATTTTGTATTTCTATCAACAAATTTTGCGCGCTGTTGATCATTTTGTGGCAGGAGGAAGTTTTCAAGAATGTAAAAAACTGGCTAAGATGCTCAAATTTCCGCTCTCAAAATTTTCTTTTATTCCGTTTGGAATTGACACGGACTTCTTTACTCCGAAAAAGATTCTATCTAATAATGAAATTTTGATTATTGGGGCTGACCCCTCACGGGACTGGCAACTCTACGCCAAGATTGCCCGCAACTTTCCGCAAGAGACATTTCGGGTCGTCACTTACCCTTATATCGTAAAACATGACATGCCTAAAAATGTCGTTTTTGAATATAATCTGTCTTATTTAGACTTAAGACAACGCATCTGGGAAGCAAAATACTTACTGATTCTTTCTAAATTTAACTATCACTTTGCCGGCCAAAGCACGGCGATGCGCGCCATGAGTTGCGGTAAGGCCGTCATTTTTACCGAGAGCCCAGGGGTTGAAGAATATCAATTCCAAAACTTAGTTCATTGCCTAAAAGTCCCTGTAAGTGATGAATACGCAGTATATAAGGCAATTCATTTTTTGAATACATATCAGGCCAAACGTAGTAAAATCGAAAGAAACGCCCGGCGGATTATTGTCGAATCTTATTCGATAGAGAAGTATGGCCAGAAGCTGCGAGCAGTTTTTGATCAGATAAAAATGGAGCTCCACGGGTAAACTCGTGGTACCAATCAAACGTCCTGTTGGGGCAAGCATCCTACCGCAGCAGAGCATAACCTTATCGCATTAACTTAGGGCTAAAACCGTGGTGCTCTGCGAAGGTGGATAGACTAAAAGTGTATGAAAATATTATTGATAGGCGCTACAAGTCTCTTGGGAAGAAAAATTTACTCAAGTACCACTTCTAACTACGATATAGTTGCTACATATCACACGCAGACCTCGGATCTGGCAAAAATAAAACTGGATATTACCAATCCTATACAGGTCAGGAAAGTCGTTAAAGACATTCATCCGCAAATTGTGATTCATACCAGTTCTTTGGGAGATATTGATTACTGTGAAAATCATCAAAAAGAAGCAAAACAAATAAACGTCGAGGGGACGCGAAATATTGTTCAGGCAGCCAAACTCATCCGGGCCAAATGCGTTTTTTTCTCTACCAACGCTGTCTTTGATGGCAAATCACCTCCTTATAACGAACGGTCACAAATGCATCCTCTTAATTACTATGGCAAAACAAAAGTAGCGGCAGAAAAAATTGTATCTACTTATTTTCCTCAGGCAATCATTTTTCGCTTAAATACTATGTATGGGTGGAACGATTCAAGAGAGCGGAATAATCCTGCCACCTGGATACTTGATAGATTTTCTAAAAAATTACCAACTCCAGTTGTAACAGATATCTATAATAATCATCTCTGGGTTGGTCAGGCAGCACAGGCGGTCTGGAAAGCAATCGAGATTGGCGCCTGGGGACAAATTTTCCACATCGCCGGTAAAGAATGTTTAAGTCGTTATCAATTTGCCTGCGAACTAGCACGCGTCTTTCATTGTAACGAAAAACTGTTAAAACCAGTAACCAGCAACTACTTTGCGCAACTTACTCCCCGCGCTCATAATACTTGTTTCGCCACCCAAAAAATGGAACGCGTTTTGGGAGTTTCTCCTCTATCTTTAAAACAAGGTTTACAAGCTATGAAAGTGGAGCGAACATGAAATCCAACAACATCTTTCCCGACGACTCTTCCAAATTTAACAAAATTATTGATCTATTTTCAAAAATTGGTAACAAATTGAATTTAGATCTGACCTACTTTGCCACAAATAGTCTTTACGGGTTGATTCAACAAGTAATTGGTAGTGTATGCGGTATCATCTTGACTTACCTTTTGGGACACTTTGTCTCCCAGACTATTTTTGGAGAGTATAACCTGATTCTATCCATCATCGGGCTGTTCACTTTTCTCAGTTTACCGGGTTTAAATACAGCACTAACCCAAGCAGCTGGACGAGGCTATGATGGCGCACTTATCCAAAGTGCCAAACTGAAGTTTGTATTCTCTCTTCTGGGAATTCCTTGTCTATTATTATACGCCCTGTATTATTTCCTTCATGGCAATCGCTACCTGGCGCAAGTTTTGAGTGTGGCTGCTGTATCTTTTCCTCTGCTTTATACTTTCACCAACTATTCATTTTTTCTCACTGCAAAAAGGCGTTTTACTACAATAACAATCCTCTCTTCTCTTTCTTCGATTTTTTTCCTAATTTTACTTAGCACTGTCATTTTCGTATCGCCCGCCACCCTGAGTTTAACTTTAGGTTTTATAATCGCCACCATTATTCCGTCTTTTGTGAGTTTTTGGTTTTCACTCAAGTTTGTAGCAAACAAGAAACCGGATCCCGAGCTTCCTCACTATGGCTTTTTTCTTACCTTAGTACAAATTTTGCCTTGGGTTTCCGGTTATCTGGGAAATATTATTCTTGCCTTTTTTCTGCACGCTAGAGCTTTGGCTATTTTTACGGTAGCCAGTAGTTTTTATATTATAGCCCAACAAAGTTTTATGGTATTTTACAAACCCATTACCGGTAAATTAGTCACTCAAAATGTTAGGGGACACTTGGATACGCTTGCAAAACACGCCAGTAAACTTGTCTTGCTGGGAGCTTTTTTAGCTGGAAGCTTATGGTTAGTCGTCCCCTGGCTGATCTCGTTTTTTTATAAATCCTCGTATCAAGTAGCAGTCAACTATGCTCAATGGCTAAGCTTGGTTTTATTACCTATGCCTATTGCCTGGGTCTTAGCAGATATGCTCATCTATCAAAAGAAAAAAAAACCTCAAATATTCGTATCAATTGTCCCGCCTGTTGTTAAAATCCTGTTGTTTCTGGTACTTATTCCGAAGTGGGGTATTGGTGGTTTGGTGGCAGTAGTTTTACTGGAAAAATTTGTGTCTCCTCTCATTTCACTCTTTTTTCTTTTGCGCGATTAACTCATGGAACAACTTTACTTGTTTTTGCACTGCTTTCGTCCATGAAAATTCGCTCCTGACTTTTTCCAAAGCGAATTGGCGCATTGTTTGTCGTAATCTAGGTTGTTTAGTTAATGTAATTAGGTTAGTTACCCAATCGTTTTGCGTTTTGCATAAGAAACCATTACTTCCATCAACTACTGCCTCTTGAGCCGAAAATCCGTCTGAAATCACTACCGTTAAACCGCACGCCATGGCCTCAACTACCGCGAGCGAAAATCCTTCGTTTTTGGCTGGATGAACAAATACGTCAACCGTATTAAATAACTCTTTCTTTGCCAACCCAAACACCGGCGGAACCAGTTGTACATATTCAGTTAAGCCTTGCTGCCTGATCTGTAGTTCCAAATCTGGCTCCAAAGGTCCTTTTCCGCACAATAGCAATTTTACTTTTAGCCCCAAATCTCTAAGTTGACTTATGATACTCAAGAGAAACTGGGGATTTTTACGTTCTATAAAAAGTCCCATAAATAGTAGAGTGGTAGTTGCTTCATCCAAGTTGTATTTTTTAAGTAACGTTTTTGATTTGGGAGCCGGTTTAAGTATTGAATCAACTCCGTTATGGATCGCGGCAATTTTATCGGAGTTCACCTGAAATTTTTTTTCTATTTGATTTTTGGTATAAAAACTGTCGCAAATGATTAAGTCGAATACCTGCATCAGATACGGGTCCAAAAAATTCTCGAATGAACCACCTTCTCCTAACCAGTGATAGGTACCAACAATTGGAATTTGGGGATAGACTTTTTTGAAGATCGCGGCCGCAACCCCCAAGAATGCAGGTGAGTGAATTCTTAAAATCTGAAAAGGCCTTTGGCGAAAAAGAGAGAAAAGTTGCGGCAATACCAAAAAGTTAAATATATGCGGCGGGTATACAAATGGAACAGGCAAACTAGTTATGCGCCACCCGGGAACTTGCGGATGTGGTTTGCCTAAAGGCAGAATGATTTCACATTCAATGCCATACTTTGCTAAATAGTGTAAGATTTCCCGATCATAAATTTCTCCACCTAAAATACTTTGAGGTGATAAACCAAGTTGAGGTGAACAAATGCGCATAGTTATTCGCGGTTATCTAGAGACAATTTTATTCCCCTATCCAAATCAGTTTTTGGTTCCCAACCGAGAGCGAGTTTAATTTTTGTGATATCCGAAATATAATCACCTGTTTCTACAGACTTTTCCTGTCGCGGCCAAGGCAAATATTTTATTCTACCGCCTCCGCTTATTTGCACTATTTTTTGCGCCATGTTCACTATACTTATTCCCTGCCCACTTCCAACATTATATATTTCACCAGCTGGATTTTTTTTTGTGATTAAAATTTCAAAAACATCAATCAAGTCTTCAATATACAGATAATCTCGCAGCTGTTTACCGGAACCAAAAATCGTCAATTCCCCGTTCTTTCTTGCCGCCCCCAGAAAGTGATTAATAATATTGTATTTGCTACTACCTGAAGATATCGGTCGTCCATAAGGATTGGATGTCCGTAAAATTGTTACGTCCAACCCATGCTTTTTGTGTAGATACAATAAATATTGCGTCACCATAAGTTTATGGATCCCGTAGGTACTTAATGGCGCTACGGGGTGCTTTTCATCTACCGGCAGATGTTGCGGTTTTCCGTACTCCAATCTGGAGCTCGAAAAAATCACTTTTGTTTGTGGCAACTGCTTCACAATACTGTTTAACCAATCCATTTGCGCTTTAACATTTACGGCAAAGCTTAAATCCCTCAAAGAATCGGTGTTGGTTTGACCAGAAATGCCAGCCAACAAATAGACGACATGTGGTTTAAAAGCTAATAATCTGCCGATCGACCGCTGGTCTCTAATGTCACCTTGATAGTGACGAGTTTTTTTGGGTCCTTTCTGGCTGGTGGAAAAAGAAATCACTTCAAAATTTTTCTGAGTCAGTCGGTGACACAAGCTGGTACCGATAAATCCGGTTGCACCCAAAACTAAGACTGTTGGTTTAGGCATAAGTAGTGGCTACTTGTTTCAATAAGATTGTTTCCTGCCGATTTAAGTCGTGCATGTTGTAATGCTTGATGATTGTTTGCCTGGCGTTTTTTCCCAGTTTTTGCCTTAAATTGGGATCAGTCATCACTGAACGCAAGGCTTGTGTAATGTCTTGGGTATTAATGTCGGATAGTATACCATTTTTATTATGTGAAATAATTTCCTCGTGAGCTGGTATTTGGGATGCGATCACCGGTAAACCGCAACTCATGGCTTCCAGCAAGACTTTTGGTTGACCCTCAATTAGTGATACCAGTACAAACACGCTAGCCTGATTTAAACATTTAGGCAATTCTGTATGTTCAACCGTTCCCAAAATCCTAAGGTTTACTCCAAGTTCTTGAGCTAAGGTTTCCAATTCTTGGCGCAGGCTACCTTGACCAATGAAGCATAGTTCAATTCCGGGGAACTTGATTTGGCTTACCGCAGTGATCAATTGCTTGAGGTTTTTTTGCTTTTCCAGTCTGCCAATAAATAATATTTGTTTTAATTTAACGTCTTGCCTGGGCGAAAAAAGTTGCGTATTGACGCCGTTGGGTAACCATTTTAATTTAGAAGCAATTTGATATGTCCGAAGTTGCGGTTTCAAATATCTGGCAGTAATGATTATTTTAGCCGCACCTGCCAACACGAGACGAGAGACGATCCGGTAAACCAAGGATTGCATTTGTTTGCCTTCTACTTTTGCCATATTTACGTAGTCGTAACCGTAATTGACCACATAAGGTTTATGCCAAAAATATTTGCAAACCAAGGCAGGTAATCCTCCGCTTAACTGTAATCCGCGTACGACTTGGCAATTTTTTAAATATTTCTTATAGAGTAGTGGCGCAAACAACCAATACAAATATCGGTGAATTCGCCATTTGTTTGGTAAGATTTCTACATTTTTGAAAAGCGTGAACCGTTCATTACCGTAGGAAAAAACATACACTTTATTAAAAGCACGACTATAATTTTTCAAGAGATAATCTTGGATTAATGTATCTTGACCCTTGGCCTTATAATCAGCAAAACTTTCACCAATAGCTAAAAAAACACTTAAATTCATACTCTTAAACTGCATCCTTTTTCTTTAATAGGCATCTCATAGATGCCATAATTTTTGTTTTTGTATATCGGTGGCAAGTTGGCTGTAATGGATATCCCGCTCACGACAAAGGAAAAAGGGTAATTGGCATATATTTTATCCAAGTTGTTCATGTATCTATGAGTTTTTGTATCACCAAATAAATTGTATTTCTGGTACCAATCCTGGGCAAATTCTGATGAGTAAAAAGCCAGCGTTCCGTCCTTATATTCGCCTACAATTGCTCTTTGGGAAAAAACGCGAAATCCTTGAGAATAAAAATCCACCAAAAAAGTACAGTCCTCTGAGGTGTGTCTTTGAGCCCATCTTTGTGTCTCAATCCATTCAGAAGATTGATGTTGGTACCAGACTTTATCTTTTACAAAGTAGGCTATTAGCAAAAAGCCAATTAATAACAAACCGAGTTGCGTTTGCGTCAACGAAAACCTTTTGACCATTTTACTTAAAATCCAAGCTAAATAGATTAAAGATAAAGTCGCCGGGATTTGCCAAACTCTACCCAGTTGCAGTGGTATCATCCAAGTTAAGGGCAATAATGAAGTAAATAATATTTGTCCTACAAAAATAAAAGCCGCTCCTACTAGTAAAAATAAACTGACTTTATCCGCGTAATTAAAGTTTCTTCCTGTATGTTTTTTCCAACCTAAGTAACCTGCTATAGGTATGAGCAATAAAATCAGGCTTAACCAGCCTTTAAATGTCCAAAGTAACGGAAAGGCATAGGTATTGCGCAGTTTAATAATTTCTAGCCAGGACTCAGGCATCAGTAAAGGTAGTCTACTTGCCGGAACAGCGCGAATAAAGTCTGGCAAGAAGCTTATACTAATCAATAACATTATTCCTATACCCTTTAAAAGGGTGAGGAAAAACCGTTGTTTATCCAATACCAGTATACAAAAAGTGGTAGCTATAAATAATAAAACTGCTGTAATTGGATGAATGAGTAAAATCACCGCATTAATAAAAAACAATCGTAAGTATTTTTTTTGCAAAAGTGCTACTAAACTTAAAATCAAGAAAAAATTGGTGAGATGTCGTGGTACGAAAGTTGTCTCAACTGTAGTTAAAGCAGTGCCTCCGATATGTAAAGGTAAAATAAAAAACCATCCGCTAAGCAGGGCAGCGGTTTTATCGTCAGTTATTAAGTAAGTCAATTTGTAGAGACCTAAAAAAAACAACCAACTTCCCAAAAAATAGAAAACAAAATATGTCGTGAAATAGTCTTTAAATACTGTTTGATTAAGAAAAACCACTAACCTGATAAATGGCGTGACGTGGCTAAAAATCAAAGGAAACAATGAATCTGTCGGGTACAAATTGGCGTCTTCCAACCTATAAAGTAACGGCAAATGCAATACTTGATCACCTAAGCCATATCCGTAACCACGAATTAAGATCGCAAGAAATGCAAAAATCCCCCAATATACCAAATGTTTTATTGATTTGACTTTGGGTAACATAATTCTTTGTATAAAGAAACGTGTTGTAACAGGGGTCTAGTATAAAATATATGACTTAATTTTGGCATATCTACCAATATCTGCTTACGCAAAACGCCATTGTGTTTTAAAGCCAGCCCAATCGCGCGTTTGAGGTCGGAAATCGTTGGTTCAACGATATATCCCGTGCGTTGATCTGTCACTATTTCCGGAAGTCCCCCGCGATTGGTGACAACTACTGGAACTCCCAACATCAATGCTTCCAATGCTGTCCGGCCAAAAGGTTCTTCCCAACGCGAAGGAACAACAACTACTTGGGCTTGTGCCAAATATTCTAATGTTTGCGCATGCGGAATTTGACCTAAAAGTATAATTTGTCTATGTTTATCTTTTTGACTAGTCATAAGGTTTTTAAGAAAACCGTCTCCAATTATTTGAATTCGCAGCGTCTTTTCGCTAGTTAAGCCCCTACAAGCTTCTAAAAAAAGATCAAACCCCTTACCCGGAGTTAATCTACCTACAAACAAAATGTTCTGTTCATTCGTCCGTCGACTCGCTGCTTTTGGTTCGGAGAACAAGTTGTAGATCATTCTTGTATTTGTAATTCCGTTCTGTTCGAAAATAAGTTGTTCTTTGAGGCTGATACAAATCACACGATCGGCGAATTTTAGAAACCAGCGCAGAACAAAACTCGTTATTCGAGCATTCACTGCCGCCATAAAATGAAAGGCTTTTTTCCACCAAATTGGATTTATGACATAATCTTTGTAATATTCAGGTAATTCTTTAGTTAAAAGATATTTTACGTCGCAACTTCGATAATTACGATCTTTTGTCAAACACGCTCCATAAGGGCAAAGTAAAAAATAATCTCTAAGCGTCACTACTACCGGAGTTCCTGTCAACCATTTGACCAGTATCGCTCCCGGCAACATACTTTTACTCTGAACGTGAATCACGTCTATCTCTTCTGTTTTAAGCAACCTAATTATGTTTATAACAACTAACCCAAAAAAAAGTAGATTATTTATCCAAAAAGGAGATAAAGATTTTGGTTGCTGTGGATCTATTTTTAGCGGAAACCAAAACCGGGAAATAGTCAACCCTTCCCAGACTTCCCTGGTTTTTGTTCCGTAGTTCGGTGATAAGACGATCACCTTGTGTCCCTGTTGAATCAGCGCTTGAGCTAAATAATAAACGCTCCATTCGCTTCCACCATGGGCAAAAGGATGAAAATATTCCGCCAACATGAAGATTTTCATAGGCTATTTTTTGATACAAACTATTTCCCAACCAATTGATTCCTTTGGGTTGAACAAAGCTTGTTGCCGACGCCACCGGGAAATGGCGGCATAAGCAGAAAGAGACAACCCTCCTACCACGTCGATTACCCCTACCCACGGTGTATCCAGAGTCACTGGCAAAATTTTTGTTGCTTTATATCCAGTATTATTTAGCAGTTGCTCAATCGTTTTTTGTGTAAACTCCACTTTGTGATCTGGATCTGAATAATATGGTAGACCCAGTCTTTCTTGTAGTCTTTTCCAGCTCGTATCTTTATTTGGAACAGACAAGAGTAACTTTCCTTTTGGTTTTAGTACCCGGTGGATCTCTTTAAGCGCCTGCTCCCGTTCATACAAGTGTTCCAACACGTCAAAGAAAAGTATGATATTGAAAGTTTGCTTTTTGTATGGATAAGCCTTTTCCGCATTACCAATCTGAAATTCAACATTTTTTAAACTCAACCTTGAAGCCTCCTTTTGAGCTAGTTGTAATAATCCTCGGTCATAATCAAAGCCATAAATAAACTTACATTTTTTGGCAGCCTTAAGAGTGTGTTGTCCATTATTGCATCCTACATCCAAAACTATATCTTGCGCATGTAAATATTCTAAGTACCAGGGATCTCTGATCTTGACTAAATGCTTGGGATGTATTGGATCCTTGTGTTTTCCTGTCCATTTAACTAATCGGCATGCTACTGCAGATAACACTGCTGTTTTTTGTAAGAAGACGACGATTGGTGTCAACAACTTATTTTTAATTTGTGAAGAGCTTAGCATAAATTTTTTGTTTGATTCCGACAGGAATCAATCTAAATAACAGACCTTTTAAACCTGCCAACAAATACCATTTGGGATATTGATATTTATTTACCGCCTTTAAAAGTGTCTTCCAGTGAGCTTGACTCACGAGTTGCGTTTGTAAAAAAGATACTTGTTGTCTGTGAATTCGATATTTAAGTAACACCTCAGGTAAATTCCCTATTTGCGTAGATTTAGCATATCTCAACCACAAGTCATAGTCTTCAGCACCATTCAAATCTTCATCATAAGTTCCCATTCTTTGAACCAAGCTGTTTCGAAACATCACTGTTGGATGAATAAGTGGATTCATCCAGGCTAAAGTTCGTTTTATAGCCAAACTATCTGTAGGCATTTTTCTGAAACCGACTGACTTACCTTCTGCATTAATCACTTCGACTGCCGTACCCAACACACCTACTTCTGAATGTCCTTCCAAAAACTTGACTTGTCTTTCTAAACGGGTCGGGTAAGCTATATCGTCAGCATCCATTCGGGCGATAAAAACGCCTTTACTCATTTTTAGAGCGTGGGTTAATGACTTAGTTACTCCAAGTTGTTTTGGATTTCGAAAATACACTATTTTCGGGTTAACCAACTTTTTTAGAATTTCTGCGGATTTATCAGTCGAAGCATCATCAATAATAATTAGTTTAAAACGTTGATAAGTTTGCTCCAAAATACTTCTTATCGCCTCTGCCACAAATTCCTGAGCGTTGTGAACTGGCATAATGATGCTGACTAACGGTAATTGTTTCTTCATGTTTTTTTACGTAGATCATACCAAACAAATTCTGCGTTTTCGTAACGAGGAAATTTTTTGTCTAAAATAGCTTTGCTTTTTTCACTTAAGGCATCGTGGGCTTTGGGCCTCACCACCCACTGGAATTTATCTAAATCCGTAAGTTTCAGGTCTTCGCTGTAACCTACGCTTCTATCCCCGTAGTAAGCAATAAAACTGGCGTAGAAATCTCCATAAAAATTTGAGCCCACGAGCACTAGATCGTTAAATGAAGTTTGACGATTTATGAACTCGCCTATTTTATATCCCTTTTCGCTATTGTTGCTGTTCAAAATAGCCTTAGCATATTTCAGCCTTTCAGTAGCCACCAGTAGAACCAACAAGGCTGCAACTAGCAAACGCCAATTTTTGGTTAGTCGTCGCAAAATTTGTTCTGAAATTTGAGCTGCAGCTATCACTATAAAAGGCAACAGATAATAGATTAAATAATCATGCAGAAAGGCTGCCTCTTGAAAAATGACCACATAAGCACTGCCAAATATCAAAAGTAGCATCTGAAGACTTTCTGACAAAGCAATTTGGCGTTTTTGATAGCGAATAATTAAGTGAATAACCCAACCCAAATCCAAAACTAATAAAATATTCGTAAAGTAGATTTTGAGATATTGAATCTCGGTGGTAAGGTATTTGAAAAATGTCAGGCGATATATCTCGTTCGTTTGTTTTGATTGGATGCGGGTCAAAAATATCTGGACCAAGCCGCCACCCAAAAACGAACCAGTCAACAATTTTACGTGCATGAGGTGCAACATAAAGACTCCAATCATGATTAAAGGCAAAAGCAGTAATAGCTTCAGGTGTTTTTTCTGGGGATGAAACAACCAATAATGAAGGGTTAATAAAGGCGGTACAAAATATGCCGGCCAAGTAATGAGTTCTGCTAGAAATAGAAAACTGGCAGACAAGATCAAGTTCTTCGACTTCTGATCTTTAAACCACCGTAAGTAAAAGTAGATGCCGGCAAGAATAAACGGCAAAATGATCGGTTCATGTACGGGTAATTTGCCGTAGTAAAGAAATAAAGGTGTAACAACTGCAAATATGCTGGCCAAAAAAGCCACCGTTTTATTTAACACCAATTTAGCCAGCAAATAGATAAAAACTATTGTCCAAAGAGAAAAAAATATTACTACCAACCTCAAAGCCACCTCGCTAGGTCCAAAAAGTTTAAAACCTAAAGCTAATAATAACGGAAATAAAGGTGGATAATGAGTAAAATACAACCTGCTGGAATTAAAGTCTATCGGACCACCGGCACTGATAGAACCAAGTTTGGTGTTAGCTAAACCATAGCGGATATGGTTACGGGCTACATTGCCGTACCAGGTGCTGTTCCAATCATGTTGCCCCATGAATTTTTTGTCCAGTTTTACTGTCAATAAAATTACGGCCAATACTAAAATGAGTATTAAATTCCAATATTGAATCAACCATTTTTGCAACTTATTCATTTGCATCCACCAGTTGTTGATAAATTCGATATAGATCCAAGGAACTTTTCTCCCAGCTACAATGTGCCCGCACCAAATCATAGCCGCTCTGACCGATTTTTCCTAAATCTGTGCGTTTGATGACCTGGTGCAATACCTTTTCTAGAGATTGGATATCTCCCGGTTTAACTAACCACCCGTTTACGTCTTTCTTTACTAGCAACTTATCATCACCAACGTCAGTTGCCACCACCGGAAGTTTCGCCGCCCAGGCTTCAAGCAGAGAAATCGGTTGACCTTCCGAAAGGGAGGGCAAAACAAATAAGTTTGCTTCTTTGTATGCTTTTATTAATTCTGTATATTTTAACTGATCTTTAAATTTCACCAAATCGTTGAGTTTAAGCTTTTGACATAACTTACGGATGTCTTCCTTTTCTCTCCCATCGCCTATTAACACTAGGCGTAAGTATGGATAATCATTCACTAGATTACGAAACGCTAAAACTAGTGCCGTCACGTTTTTTACCGTCTCGAATCTACCTACCCAGAGCAATGTAAAAAAATGATCGCGACGTATTTTGGAGACGTACCGATCAAACATAGAGACATCCACGCCATTTGGAATAACGCAGATTTTTTGATTCACATTATTGTATTTAAGAAAGTGGTGACTGACAGAAATTTCCTGATCGTATTTGATTTTGGTCAGGAGTATATTCTCCAACAGAGTGACGGGATTAGTCCGACCTAGGTCTAAGTTGTTGGCGCCATGAACCGTATATACAACAGGTATCTTGAGTAAATAACTAAGCAGTTTGCCGGGCAAACCGGAAATATATGCATGGGCGTGGATCAGATCATACTTCTTTATGCGATGAGTCTGTATGACGGAAAAAATCACACTAATGACCCAAGCTAAACGTCCGAATAAATTAAAAAACTTCGTACACGGGCCAATACGCCTGATATTGAGCTTCCCACCATAATGACTTTCGTCCGTGGCATATCTTTCTTTGCCATCACAAATAGATCTAGTAAATACATCGATCTCTAAATCATGTTGACGAACTAATATCTTACTTGTCTCCCAAACATGTGTTTGTCCACCGCCCCACATCGGTTTCCAAGCGTCAACTAGTACACAAATTCTCATATAGGTTTTCCGTTTCCCGCGCTATTTGTTTCCAATCATACTTATTAGATAAACCGGTCTCACGCGCTAGTTTTTGATAAAGTTGTTGATCACTTAAAAGTCTATGTAGTTGTCTAGCCAAGTCTCGATAATCTCCGGGTTTGAAATACAAAACGGCTTGGTTTTCGGTAACTTCATGGCTGATGGGAATATCGGCTAAGACTACCGGTAAGCCGGCACTCAAAGCTTCAATAGTCGATATTCCAAAACCTTCGACGACTGACGGCAAACAAAACACCTGGCAACTTTTGACTATCTTGATCACCTCTTGATGACTCTCAACAAAACCACGCAAATGCACAAACCTCGTTAATTTTAAATCTTTCACCAACTGCTTGAGATTTGGCAGCTCCTCTCCATCTCCGACGATTTCGCACTCAACCAAATTCTTATCGGATCTCAATATGTGAATTGCCCTGATCAAATCAGCCACCCGCTTATACGGCACCAGCCGGGAAACGCAGCCAATTGTAAATATTTGCTTTTTCTCCGATTCGAGCTTTTGGATTCTTTGAACTTCTGCCCCACAGTAAATGACCGAAATTTTTTTACTTAAAATGTGTTTTTTTAGCAGCTTTTCTTTAATCACCTGGCTGATGCAAATTATTCTCTCCCACGGTCTATTTAACAAATATTTTTCCAATACCGTCGCCGCCTTGTATGCAAGTTTTGGTGTGTCACTTGCATAATTTTCCAATAAGTCGGCTACCAAGATGACTTTTTTCTTTCGTTTTACTACTCCCAGTATGTAGGCAGGTAACCATCCTAAAAATCCGGATCCTTCTACTAAATCAAAATTCCAAAATAGTCCTTGCCAAATCGCGGAAATTATAAAACTTACTCGTTCTCCAATGGCCCCCCGCCGGGAATACTGCCGACTCCAACCGACACGACGAACTTTTATTCCGGCCAACTCTTGACGCATCGGTTTACCCGTTTCGGCGGCAGCCAAAACATAAACTTCGTGTCTGCTGCTCAATAATTTGCCTATGGCATAAGTCCGGGTTTCAATGCCGCCATGAACATCCAAATTCAAGGTCGTGGGAAAAAACTCAGTCAGATATAAAATTTTCAATTTAGCCTCTGCTTCTTGAAGATTTAACTTGAGACTTATCATCCAAGGTGATTTTTCTAACCAATTTTGTGATTTCTCGCCGCGTTTCTTCAAGTGCAATCGATAATCGAAAAATCAAGTAAAATAAAAGTGCGATTGATGTATACAAAACTACATCGGCTCCCCGACCTATGCCCAAAAAATTAGCGATGTAAGAAGTGAGCTTGGGCTCTATGACGCCGACCAACGCAAAAATAAACAGAGCACTCCAAAAAAGAAACCCGCCCGGAGAAATTTTGGCAGATTTTACCTGTAAAATAACCCGGCTTAACGCAAATAGCAGAAATAGGCTGAAAAATATTTGAATCAGCATAAAAAATTTTATGCAAATCTTTGTAAAAGTAATTTCCAAAAAACGTTCGGTGCATTACTGATCGGTTGGCCCTTGGTCAAAGAATAATCTGTATAAATCGCGGTGATCGGAACTTCTACAAAAGTCAGATGCAGCCGGCCAATTTCTTTAAAAATTTCGGAAGAAACTTCCATTCGCTGCGAACGAATTTTCAATTTTTTAAGAGCCGCTTTTGTGAATCCTCTAAGTCCTGATTGTGAATCTGTCGTCCAGACGTTAAATAACAAAAACGTCAGTGTATTTGATAGAAAGTTCACTAATCGCCTGACAAGTGGCATATTTTTTTTACTTAATGACCTACTCCCAATCACTATGTCCGACTTTTCTGTCAGCAGTGATTTGGCGATATTCACCACATCATCTGGTTGGTGTTGACCATCGGCATCAACCGTGATCACAAAATCGTAGCCTGTATTTACAGCGTATTCAAATCCGGTTCCCAAAACTGCCCCTAAACCCAAATTTAACGAGTGACGAAATACTTTTACCTTTTTGCGTTTCGCAATCTCAAAAGTATTATCTTGAGAACCGTCGTCAATTACAACCACATCTATTTTACCCATTCCATGAATTTGTCTAGGTAATCCATCAAGCACCTCACCAATTATAGCTGCTTCATTAAAGGCTGGAATAAGCAAAAGTAATCGCGGCATAGTCGCCTATTTTAAGTTTAATTATACCATGTAAAGGTACAAAACTGGCAAGCCCAAGGCTAGGCTACCCATAAGCCACGGATGAAAAGTGAAGTTAGATACGTCAACAACAAAACGCTTACCGCCATAACCAATAGCTTAATTGCCTTATTTTTTATCAAACCCAGACTGATAAACATCGGAAAAACCATCAGAACGTAACGGGGCAGACTGGAAAAAGTTCCGGTCAGAGTTGGAACAATAATCACTAACCAACTAAAAACTAGATAAGAAAAACGGACTCTTGAGAGATGGGCAGAGATCAGAAATCCTACACTTACTATAAAAGCGCTTAACTCTCCTAGAGCCAACCAAAAAGCATATGCGGGAAAAGGAATTGCTTTTAGGATTTTAAGATAGCGCCAAACCACCTGGAGTGGAAATACAAATGAATTACTTGCCCTCTCAGCTCCAAAAACTGATTGTGCATGCCAAAAAAGCAACGCGTCACCATACTTCCACTGCAAAAAAACCATGTAAAAAATCAAGCCCAATGGGACAAGATAGAGTACAGGTGACCGCAGCGAATCCCACATTATCCCCGCAGCAGATTTTAGCGCTACCTTTATTTGGAATTTAGAATTGGTTTTTCTGCTATCATTTTGTAAAGAATGCCGGCGGAAAGTGGACGATTTTTGATAGTGCCATTCCCAAAGTAATGCCGGAAGTAAAAAAATACCGGTAATTCTAGTAGCTGAAGCGAGCATGCCACAAATCCCGCTTAACCACCATCTGTTTGTACGTGCACACCAAAACGCCGTTATCACCAAAAAGAAAAAAAGAGCTTCGGTGTAAAGAGCGCCAAAATAAAAGCTCGTCGGAAATAAAAATAGAAATAGTAAAATATAAATGATCTGGTCACGGTCATAATCCAAGGATAACAATTTATAAAATACGTGTACACCCAGTGCCATGGCGATAAAAGAAATCAAAATCCCACTGAGAATCAAAAATTTATCGTGTATGAGCAAGCTCACTATCCTAACAAAAATCGGATATAAGGGGAAAAAAGTTTGAGTAAATTGAGCGGAATAACCTGTTTTGGCAATAGTTAAATAATGTACCCCGTCAAAATTGGCCCATCCCCAAACCCATGGGGGTAAGCTTGAAGGAATAAGATAAATATCGCTATAAGGAAATCGAGGTACAAACGGAAATCTCTGTGCAGTGACGGCTATACCAAATAGGACGATTCTCCATACTCCTAAAATTGCTAAATATATCATTCTGCTGGTTTAATAATATTTTCGCGCAAAAGCTGTTCTACTATTTCATTTTTTTTACTTTTATCGAAGTAGAAGTTTTCGGCAATATCAAAATTGTGCAAATCCGTCCGTGTTGGCTTAAATTTCTTATTTTCAGCCTCAAGATCTATTAAACGAAAATAGTAATCCCGCAGAAAATTTGCGATCGGATAATTAAATTCCTGAGGTAACTTCCCAAAATAACCCAAATTTCCTTTAAAGACGATTATTTTTGGTCGGTTCCGCGTCAGGTCTGATATGAACTCGGTACGAATTTGTTCTGAGCGTTCATGGGCGGGTAAAAACCAGTGATATTTTGAAGGCAACCGTCCGTTTATGTATAAAAGTTCTTGAAATTCAAACGGTCCGATCCAAAAATATTCATCTTTTGATACAATTTTGTTTATTATTGGAGCCACAACAGGATCATCGTAAATAATTGGCGCCTGACCCATGATTTTGGCATAGGTTTTGTCCGCAAAATTCCTGGCAAAGAACGCAGTCAGAAAAACCCCATATACACCTACGAACAAAAATAAAGTGCTGTTAATAAGCCGTATTGCGGAGCTAAGCTTGGCGTTTAGGGCATGCCAAACTTCCCAAACTATGAAGCTCAGATTAAATAAACTCACCATGATGTAGACAGTCGAGTGAAAATCTGTTTCGCCTGAATTTAACGGTTCTGCTCTGGCATTAAGGTACACAATAAATAAATAGATAACCACCGCCTGAAAGTTCTTCTTTCTCAGAAAGAGATAAATAAATACAGTTACGTTTGCCACTAAAAGAGTGATATTTATGGGATAAGCAAAATTAAAGTCACGAACTTGAAAAGATAGAGTGTTAAATTGGTTCGACGTTTCATAAAGAATTGAAAGTGCGTATCGAGCGGGATTTTTGGAAATCTGGCCAGAAACCTTGGGAAAGTTGTATATGTAATAATCCCGATTGTAAGTAATGGATTGGAAGTAAAATTTGGGTAAACTACCCGAAACTATGAGATACGCTAAAAATATTACGTAAGGCAAGATAAATATACCCATTATTTTTCCTGTACTTATGCAAAATCTTTTTATATCTTGTATGAGTCTTATTTGCCTTAGATAAAGAAGCGCCACAAAACCTACCAATATGGCTGTAGAAAAAATGAATGTAAAAGAGGTAAAAAGAGCTAGAGCTGTACCAATAGATACGAACCAAACGTCTCGGTAAGTAAAAACTTGACCGCGCAAAGCTTTAATAAACACCAGACCGTAAACAGGTATCAACAGATACCCAACGATTGTCTCCGATAACATCATGTGTCCCCAATAATATGTGGCGGACAGACCAACAAGGACAGTGTATCCTAAAAAAAACCATGTGTCTTTTATACCAACATGCTTACGCAAAAAAAAATAACTACTGCATACGGCCAAAAACAGCATCCCACCCCACACTATTCGAAACACTACAAATGATTGCTTCGTAAATAAAGTAATTAGGGCCGATAAGAAGTAGGCACCTGGATTGTGATGTGTAAAAAAACCGATGTAGGGCAGGATACCATGGTTTATATACCAGCCACCCACTATGTTATCGAATTCGTCTGAAAAGTTTGTATGGAAAGTGTTTGCCCAATATATCCCGAATACCACAACCCAATAAACCAACCAGTATCTTCTTTGCCAAATCCATGTACTCACATAAACAATCGAATTAACCATAGAATGGTAAGCTTTTTACTTATCTAAAACACTATTATACACGTTAAAAGTTTGGTCCGCTGTTTTCTTCCAAGTAAATTGACTTAACTTATTTTTGCCTTTTTTTATCAGTTTTCGGCCTAACTCCTGATCAGTTAATATTGAATGAATAGCTTTTGCCATGCCTGAAACATCATCTGGTTCTACGATCAGGGAAGCTCCAGCAGCTACTTCTCCCAAGCTGCCTTTATCGGAAGTAATTACCGGACAACCGCTGGCAAACGCTTCAACTACCGGTAAACCGAAACCTTCATAGTACGACGGTAGAAGTAGTACGCTTGCCATCTGATAAATGGTCACGAGTTCACTAAGTTTTACGTAACCTAATCCTTTTACCCATGGATTATTTCTGGCCAAAGTCTGTGATTCTAACAAACTATCTTTCCACGGATTATAACTTTCTTCATGCTTTTCTATAAAAGACTTACTGATGATCAGTAAGTGGATTTTGGCCAACGTCGCAGCTTTAATGATGTTGGGTAAATTTTTATTCCAATTCACTTCTCCAGTATAGATTGCAAATTTGCCTGGTAATTGATACTTTTTTCGTATATTTTCTTTTTCGGATTTGTCTCTTTTCTCGAAGAATTCTGGTTCCGGCGCTAAATATACGGAGTGGACTTTTTGTGGGTCAAGACCCACGAATTTTTCCACGTCTACTTTTGAGGCTTGTGAATCCGTAATCACTGCCTCTATCCCGCGCAAAATATATTTTTGCAATTGCCATTTTAGTTCTCCTTTGATTCCACGCGGAAAATGCTCAGGGAAACGAATTGGTGTCAGATCGTGAACTGTGACAACAGTAGGTTTATTTCTAATAACCGGTAAAGTTCTAAAAAATGGGTCGAAATACGGAAAATGATACAGATCGACATTTTTAGGTAAGCTTTCTATTTCCGACATCACTATTTCCATGTCTGTAACATCTTCCAAAGCTCGTGCCAAATTGCGAGTATAAACACCCGTTCCTCTCAACATGTGTCCCATAAGTGGTGGCTCAATGATCGCGACGCGCATAGTTAGTTAAATACTTAATATAAGCCAGAGGGTAGCGGAGTCCTGAAAACACTGCAAAGACAAAACCTTGCCATGAATCGACAAATCCTTTGTGCCGGACATAAATTAAAAGAAACCAATAGACCGGCTTTATCAATAAATAATTAACCAAGGGAAAAATATTAATCCGCTTTTCTTGCACAGATATCTGTTGCGCTAATAAATCTACATATCTTTTATAACGCATTATGTATCTTTGAAAACTGGGATCTGCCATATGAATGAGGGGATTTTTTAAATAGCCTACCTCTCCCAAAACGATAGCCTGTTCGTGTACATCCTTGAGCGGTAGCCTCCCTTTTCCCTTTCGATATAGTCTCAGCGTGTAGTCAGGATATTGCCCTCCTTTCGTCAGGAACCTACCTAAGAAGTAATTTTTCCGGGGAAGCCAATACCCATCAATGTCTGGGTTTTTTATCGCTGCGTCTATTTCGGTCTTAAGTTCTCTACTCACTCGTTCATCCGCATCCAGTTGTAATATCCACTCTCCGCGGGCCAGATCTATCGCTTTTTGCTTGTTGATGTGAAAAATCGGTGGATTATCGGTCACGGTTACCCGCGCCCCAAATTTTTGGGCAATGTCGATAGTGTGATCTCTTGATGATCCATCAATCACCACTATTTCACTACACCAACCAGCTACACTTTCCAAACAAGCTGGTAGGTTTTTTTCTTCATTGTACGTAGCCAATACTACTGACAATTTCATGATTCTCGGCGCAATTTTATAAAGCGATTAAATATCCACAACCCTATCAAACTTAGACTCGCTAAACTTAGCACATCACCAAAACGCATGATCGCAGTAGGTTGATATTTGAGCAATAATTGATGTTGACCGGAAGGTAAATCGATATTAAGGCCACCAAAATTATTTTTAGAAACTAAAACCGTCCGACCATCTATCAAGGCTTGCCAACCAGGAAAATACATTTGATACAGGCTAACCGTTGCTTGGGAATTTTGAGAATAATCCAATTTGGTGACGTTTGAGGTTTGAGTTAAATTGCTAACCGTGGTTGTGTCCGATGTCAGCAAAGGTTTTTTCTTTTTGGCAAAGGTACGATCAACCCATTTTGGCAGATATTCATCATCGGTATTTGTCGTCAACTCCGATTCAATATAAAGTGAAAGTGGGATGTCTGTATACTGATTGACGCGCACGTAATTACGATTGGTATATACCAATGCCCCAAATAAAATAACTATCACTAGATAACGGAGCTTACTCCTAATCAATGAGGCGGCACCTGCAGTCAAAACACTGCCCGAAAATGTGGTCACGGCTAAAAATCGCCAGGGAAAGTCAATCATTGACCAAGACTCGATCATTTTCCAAATCGGAGCAGAAGCTCTCATCATCAGAAAAACGGAGCTTATAAAACTGATCAAAAATGCACCCGTGAAGAGGTTATATAAAGAAAACCTGGATTTAGACTGACCCAACAATACTCTTCCCAATAGGGAAAGCAAAGAAAGTGCGATCATCAGCCAAATGACAACTCCAACCTGACGGGACATTTCTCCCGGAATCCCAATCGGACTATATCCCCAAACTGAATAAATAAGCTTAGATAGCGGCGTAAAATGATTTTGATACAAACCGTGGTAAAAATCGGAAAAAACCGTCAGCGGTTTATAAAAAATTGCTGGCAACCAATAATATGCAGTCAAACCCAAGCCTAAACTGACGGTCGCTAAAGCACTTAGTATAAATTTGCCTTTAGAGGTAGCTTTGGTAAGAAGCCCTAAAAAATAGATAATTAATGTTAAGGCAAACAAAAATCCCACCATAATGTGGGATAACACAAAACCTGCTATCCCTACTGCTCCCAAGACGATTGCCGGAACAGACTGCTTTTTATGGGCACGATATAAACCCCAGAAAATCAGCGGAATACACATAAAACTGACTGCCTCACCGATATTTGCTCTGACCAAAATATTGGCAAAGCGATATGGAGTAAATTGGTAAACCAGCGCTCCGGCGAGTCCTCCCATATCTCCCCAAATTTCTCTTAGCCACCAAAACATCGCTAACCCCGACAGAACATAAGTCAAAATAAAAACAACCTTTATCGCATCAAATATGGACATTCCCAGCAAAACCAACGGCTCGGCCAACCACCACGGCAAGTGATAAGAAAAAATAAATAGCGGGTAACCAAAACTATTAAGTAGCTCAGCGCTAAAGCGAGGTGGAAATTGCCCATCCCGGATAGCCACATCAAAATGGTAGAGCCGAGCCACCTGATGCCAACCGTCATGACTGGTATAAAAACCCGGATGGAAAAGCGCCCGCATTGCCCAAACGGATATGAATATTAAAAACAAACTGAAAATGATCACTGGCCGTATTTTCATGACGCGATTCTAAACAAATCATCTTGTGTCAAACGCCATTTAAAACCTAAATACCTAAGTAACATAACTAGCGTCTCAATCAGGAACTTACTTCCTTTTACAAACTGAATTGAAGAGGCTTCGGAAAAATAGCGGACCGGGATATCTATAGTGCCGATCCGAAACGCATGAGCATAAGCCACCAACATGAACTGCTGATCGAAAACAAAGTCATTTGAGAAACGCTGAAAGGGAATTTTTTTTAATAATTTACCGCTATATGCTCGCATGCCACTAAAATACTCAGGAAAGTTGGCACCTAATACCATGTTTTCCAAAATGCAATATACTCGATTCAGGTAGTACTTGGCTCTTGGCATCCCTCCGGCTAGTACTTCAGCTCGAGTCCGAATCCGGTTACCAAACATCATATCGTATCTACCTTCCAAAATCGGTCGGACCATTTCGCCCGTCAACGAACTATCGTATTGATAATCAGGATGCACCATCACCACTACATCCGGGTTTTCTTTTAGTGCCTCCCAATAACAAGTCTTCTGGTTACCGCCGTAACCTAAATTTGCTGAATGGGTAAACACCGTTAAACCCAGTTTTTGCGCTAGTTTGACTGTTTGATCTGTCGACCCATCATCAACCAAAATTGTTTTGCTGACTAGACCCGGTGGAAAATCCTTAACCGTTTTTTCCAAAGTCTTTTCGGCATTGAATGCTGGCATAACGACGATGATCTTATTACGCTTATTCATGTGATGGTTCGTTTTCTTCCACTGACACGTCTTCAGCTAATTCTGGTGCTTTATCAAACAATTTTTTTTCTTCCAAATATTCCCGCTCAATGTTGACTGATTCGACATCAAATTTACGTTCACCTTCAATGATGTTCCAAGCTGCATAGAGGCCCATTTCGATGGAATGATCCATGTTGTTATAGCGAAAAGTTCCATTTCGACCAACTAACTGTAAATTACCCAACCGACTCAAATAATTTTTGAGTAACGATAAATCTTTTCTATACCCTAGGTGATAAACCGGATATTCCTTGGGCATCCGATGAACGAAACTCCCAAGAATATCAGCCTCAGTTATCAAATTGAATTCTTTGATAAACGCACTGACAACCAAATCTACTATTTGTCGATCTGTTTGTCGCCAGGTTTGGTCTCCTTCATTGCAGGCTATTTCAAAAACTAAGGTAGTGGTGCCTTCAGGCGAAAGCTTATCACTCCAATTGTCCATTTCCATGAAACGCACGTACGGCAAATCTAATGAATGTACATAAATCCAGGTGTCGGCGGTTAAATGAGTTTTATTGATAAATATTGCCACCTGCAATTCGTCACGATAAGTAAGTTTGTGATTGGTGCGGGCGATTTCACTTGGCACCACCGGATTGAGAGATTGGATGAAATCGGAAATTGGGATTGAACTAATGACTTCCTGAATGACCAATTTTTTTGCGCCGGTTTTTCGTTTAACCACCACTGCTGTAACCCGCTTTTGATCGTGCTCAACTGTCACCACTTCACTTGACAAAAGAATTTTACCACCGCCTTTTTTAAAATCCGCAGCCAATTTTTCGGCAATCCGGCCTATGCCTTTCTCCGGATATGAAAATTCATCGACGAATGAAACTACATTTTGGGGCTTAAATAATATGTCTTTGATGATGGTGCTGATGTTAAATCCTCTTGTTCGCTGTCCAATCCAATCGGCAGAAATATTTTTACAACTGGTCCCCCAAAGTTTTTCGCTGTAACGCCTGAAAAACATTTCATATAGCGTCCGGCCAAACTTAGACACATAACCTTCTTCAAGCGTCACGGGTGGCCGGGAGTGAAAAAACGCCTGTATTCGAACCAAGCCATAATCTAATACAGCTAAAATTGTTTTGACTAGACCCATGCCTAAAATCGTGCTTTTGATTTTGATCGGATAATTAAAAAATTTCCTGTCAAAATAAATTCTGGTCAACCGGGGAACCTTAATCACTTCTTTACCCAGAAGTTTTAGCATCCAGTTATTTACCATGTCGTTCTTCGTATACCACCGGTGCGGACCGGTATCAAAACGAAAGCCGTTTTTTTCAATTGTCCGTGCTAATCCTCCGACTGCTTCATTTTTTTCAACAATTGTTACTTCAAAACCTCCCTTTACCAGCTCATATCCAGCCGCCAACCCAGCTAAACCGGCTCCAAGGACGAGTACTTGACGAGAAGGGCGTTCAACTTTCATTTTCGAAAAATGCGATGGTTTCACTTAAACCTCGTTCAAGCGTAAATTTGGGGCTCCAGCTTAAAGTTTCCTTAGCTAGACTTGTCTCTAAAACACTAGTTCTTTGTTCACCGGGCTTAACCGGACCATATTTTTTGGGCAAAGTGCTTTGCATCAACCTACCTAAGATATCAAAAACTGTATTCACCGAGGTGGCGGTGCCAGTTCCAATATTGACGATCAATGGTTGCTTTAGATTTAAGGCAAGCACATTGGCCTCAACCACATCTTTGACGTAAACAAAATCGCGTGTTTGTTCCCCATCTCCATTTATTACCGGCTGTTCCTGCTTTAGGAGCTTTTTACAAAATATCGCGACCACCCCGGCTTCACCATGAGGATTTTGCCTGGGCCCGTAGACGTTGCCATACCTTAAAGCCGCAAACTTGATGCCATAAATTGCCCGGTAAAAATGTAGATAATTTTCACTCGCTAATTTGGATATCCCATATGGGGATATAGGCAAGGTTGGCGCCGATTCGGGAGTCGGTATTTGTTTGGCTTCTCCGTAAACCGTGCCTCCGGATGAAGCAAAAATGACCTGTTTTAAACCGGTAGTCCGACCTATTTCCATGAGATGAATCAATCCTAAAATGTTTACTTCAGCATCAAAGATGGGGTCAGCTACAGATTTACGCACATCCATTTGCGCCGCATGGTGATTTAAAACTCCGGGTTGATGTGTGGCAAAGATTTCCTCTACTTGCGCCCGTTCCCGAATGTCTACCTGATAAAATATAGCTTTGGGATTAAGAAATCGTTTCTGTCCGGTTGACAGATTGTCAATGACGATCACTTCATGGCCTAAATTAATGTAGGCATCAACAATATGTGAACCAATAAATCCCGCTCCGCCAGTTACCAAAATTTTCATATCTTTTTTGTATCCAACGTGTTTTATTTTGAGTATATTTTATCTTTTTACGATTCTAAAGGCAATTGTACCATCCAAAAATTTGATCTCTTTGACTAGCCCGATGGCAGCGGCCGGAATCTCATTTCCCGTTCCGATGAGGAGAACGTTATGCAATTTTTCATCTTTTTCCCAATCTATATTTCGGAATTCGTATTTACCAAAACTGCGTACATCTCGCTTGACTTCTTTCCCCGCTACTTGTTGTTGATACCAGCTGGGATCAATAGCCATATAGAACAACGCAAATGTATGCGGTTGGTCATAACTATACGTCATGATGATTTTTTCGACTTGACTATCCCAGGCTGCTATTTCGGTAACTGCCTGCTTACTGCCATATTGCCAGTCTCGAGATACTTCAACTGGGGTATGAATATAATACATTTGCAAATAATAGAAAACATTTATGAAAACTATGACTAACAGCGCGGCTTTGGCGAAATTAAGTAATTTTTTCCTAGACCACAATTTATCTTTGAAGAATTGGTAAGACATAATTAGGCCCAGAGCTGTAAATATTTGGTAAGTGGGCAAGTATATTAGTGCCCTGACTGCATGTGGCGTGCCAGTAGTGATAGCTGCGGCGGAAGGCGCCATCAGGTACCACCACCAGACTGGAAATGCCTGCCGTTTCTTGAGTAGTTGCCACATTCCCCAAATCACAAAAGGCGCTTCCCAAAAATATAACATTCCCATATCTTGTGCATGGTGCCTATTTGCGCTGTCTCCGGTGAAAAACAAAAAATCCAGATTAAAATGATCTAAATAACCTTTTAGGATAGCCAAAGCGTAAACAATTCGCCGGTTGTGCAATAAGGCACCCAGAGTATCGCCTTGTGACAGGTCATATTCAGTTCGGCTAATCGCGCTATCAAGTCTGCCGGCCGAATTCATCACCGTCACCGAAGTAAATCTGGCCCGTCCTACCGCGTATGCTTCCTGAAAAAATGGTAGTAGAAGGAATAAACCTAGACCACAAGCCAATCCGACATACCTGCGCTCCTGCCACAGTTTGTGTCTAAAGTATACCCCCCAACCCAATAAAATTAGTGGCACTACGAGTCGCGGACTATGATATGTATAAAATGATAAGACCAAGAATACAACAGATAAGATCAACCATTTTCCGCGGTTAGTACCTTTGAGAAATAGCCAGCAGCCGGTTACGACGAAAAACAGCGCGGCGCTTGCTTCAAAAGCCACTCGCGAAAACTGCAAATGCCAGGGAGAAATGGCCAACAATAAAGTGACCACAAAACCCATCTTTTGATTGAACAGTTCCCGCACCAAAAAATATGTCACCAAAACTGTGAGCGTACCCAAAATTGCACCGGGTAAGCGCACTGCAAATTCGTTTAACCCAAAAATAGCTACTGCCGGGATAGTCAAGTATGTATAAACTGCCGGCTTGTAGTCCTCAAAAGATCGGATAGATATGGGCCACGCCCGCCCAAATTCATCTTTCCCAGTTTTCAAAAGAGAATACGCATTGTAACCGAGCGATACCTCATCCCAATCCAAAGATGGAGGATTAATTCCCAGTTGATAAAACCTTAAAAAGGCTGCCAAAAATAAAATTAAAACTAAATAAATTTTTGAATTTTGAATCGTCATTTTGATTTTTGATTTTTGCATTTTGTATTTTTATGGTTCTCCTATATCAAAAATTGCACTTCCGTCAGGCGCCATAACTGTATCCAATTTCTTACCAGAATGGACAAAGGTGTCTTTTCCACCCACTACCAAAACTCGTCCTGTTTCTTTTTGACTCCCACTAAAATCATATTTACCAAATCCAAAAACAGTCCAAAATCCATACCAATCCCGCTCGGCCTTTCTTTCTGCAATGTAAACCAGCGGGTCTATTTGATTATAAAGTAGAAAGTAGATATATGGCCGGCCCAAATCGTTGGTGATGTATATGCGATCGTAATTTGGCTCTAGCCTATTTACTTTTTCTACCAATTGTTTGTATCCGTACTGCCACTCGCTACTCCAATCCCGCGGATAGTGAATCCAATAGTTGTGAAAGTAGTAACTTAAACAACCTAAAATCAAAATCGAATATCCTACTCCCACTGCCCATTTTAGATACGCTTTCTGCTCTTTGAGCCAAAGAATTCCTTGTACCACTCCGATTCCCACTAAAATCTGCCACGTGGGGATAATGGAAGCAATCCGCAGCATGTGCGGTGTTTCACGAGCCATGCCGGCAGGAATAGGCGCAATCAACATCCATCCCCAAAACAATGCTGTTTCTCGACTGGGCCGTTTTAACAAAAAATAAATTCCGGCAAGCAGCAGCGGTAACTCGTAGGGATAGAGCTCACCCAAATCTTGGGTCGCTAGTCTGGGATTCCGGTCACCCACGACAAACAAAAAGTCACCCCTGAAATTGTCCAGATAATGAATCAAAAATTCTTCGGCAAAATATATTCTGCGATTAAACAGCAGTTTAGCCCACCACGTATTTCCACTCCGAGCTATTCGGTCGTTGGATTTTTTTACTACGTCCAAACTTGTAAAAATTGACACTTCCTGAAATCTCAGCCGGCTTTCCCGAGTCTCAAGATATCCAACACTTGGCCAGATCATGATCAAACCGACGACGGCCGAAACCAGTAACCAAAGCTTGCTTTGCCATAATTCTTTGATGTAAACGACTAACATCAATCCTAACAATAATGGAGCTATAATCCGATTTGCATTAAACGTATAAAAAGAAAGCCCGAAGAAAAACACGGCAAGTGGTAAATACCAACGTACTTTAAGAGATTTTAAAAATATCACAATTGCTACTAAGTTAAACAGGGCGGCTAAATGCGCTTCAAACGCAACCCGAGACAACTGAAGTCCCCAGGGTGAAATGGCAAGTACAGCCGCTGCCGCCAGGCCTATCCGTTCATCATGCGTCAAGGCGTAAGCTAAGATATAAGTTAATCCGATCATCAAGATGCCAGCTACGGCAGAAGGCAATCTGATGGCAAATTCATTTACGCCAAACACGGCTAAGAATGGCACCGTAGCATAAATGTAACCCGGAGGTTTATAGTCACCAAAGGCGATAAATCGCGCTACCGGCAGTTTTTCGCCGTGTTCGTCGTGCCCGGTTTTAAGGATCGCAAAGGCGTTATACCCAAGTGATGCTTCATCCCAATAGAG
Source organism: Candidatus Gottesmanbacteria bacterium GW2011_GWC1_43_10 (assembly GCA_000995415.1). Classification (GTDB taxonomy): domain Bacteria; phylum Patescibacteriota; class Microgenomatia; order UBA10105; family UBA10105; genus UBA10105. The sequence goes on along the minus strand of LCEX01000001.1, from coordinate 23,153 downwards.
GGCCGGCGGATTTTGGCCCAGACGATACAACCGCAAAAACGCCCCGACGACTATCACCAACACTAGAATAACTTTATATTTACTCATGGAACTTTATAGATATAGACCTTCTGATTTTGGTAAACCGTTTGTAACCCCAGATCATTTAGTAAGTCCCGATATGTCAACCCTGAGGCAGATATATAAATGTAGGCAATGGTATTACTGTGCAAAAAATTCCGTTTCTGATCGAGGTTTTCATCGTGGTTTGCAAAGAATTGGTTTATTTCCTTGCGTCTTGGGTCAGAGTTTATGCCCAACTGTTCGTTTAATGCTATCCCGGCCAAAAACACCCGCCGTTCAAGCAGGGCCGCGACATACATATACATTTGTTTATCCTGATCCAGGTCTGTTAAAACTATTTCATCCGGACGCATATTTTTTGATAGATAGGCTAAAGCAGCTACTTCGTCCTTATTTACCTGGTAATGTGTAGCCAACAAATTTTGATTTAAAACAAAAATATTTGTCGGGATGGCTAAAGCTAGCAATAACCCACCTCCCAACCACCCAACTGCAGTTCGCAGATTTTGCTTTAACCTCAAGACCCAACTTGTAAAAACCACAGCCAACAACAAACTGATTAGCAGCAAACCGTATGGAGTAAATTGAATACTGTCATAACTAGCCCGATTTTGACTAAAAAACAGCGGCAATCCAAACGCAAAAACAGCTATGAGTAAAATAAATACCTTCGTTCCGGTCTGGTCTTTATACCAAGCCCGTCTAAAAAGTACTATCAATCCCAATACTCGGACGTTTAAATTACCTAAAAAATATACTAATAATTGGGTAATTCTGATCTGTAATATACGAAATATGTTGCCAGTTTGGGTATAGTACTGCAATTTTAGTGCCATCTCGGGCCAATAAATTCGATCCCGATCTTCGATCATTTTAGTTAGTAACCAACCCGGGTTAAATACCAAAATCGAAAACCCACTGCCCCGAATGCTATTTAATACTGGTAAGACAAAAATAAAGGGTAGTAGTAAATAAAAACGAAAGTATTTTTGCCAAAAAATTTTATAAGCCACCATACCTATATATGCGCCCAAGACCAATACTCCAGCATAGATTTTGATCCCGGGAAGTAACCCAATAACCAATGCCAGAAGTAAAAACGTTTTGGGACTAGAGTTTCTTTCCCAGACAAAAAGTAAGTAAATACTAAGTAACACCAAAGAGTAAGCAAACAGATTAAACGGGTTATGTACTTGGTCAAAAGGTTGATCTGACATAAAGATATTGGCTTTATAAAGAAAGCTGTATTGCGCAGAAAAAAAATGTAACAGGTAAGATAAATTCCCGGTAAGCACTGTCAGAACTGTACCGTATAAAACCCACCCGCTTTTGTTTACGAAAAGTGCTAGGATTTCATAAATCAAAAGCACAAACAGCGCGGCGGAGAATACAGTAAAGAGCTTAAAATATAAAGTTAGAGTAGGAATTGAAGTCAAAAATTGTGTGCTTGCCACCAACAAATCATAAAAGAAGTGATAATTTTTGAGTAGTTGCGGAGGGAAACCCGGAATTTGTGGCGGAAAGTGATGAATTAATTCACCCACCACAGCTACCCGCCAAAGGCCGTCCCGAGCTGCCGCCAGATGCATCCCGTCTGATCCCACTCCGCCGGTCAAATGCAAAATGGAGAGGATCAAAACTAAAGTTGTTAAAACCAGCAAATAAAAAAATTTTTTAATATTTAACTTGAAGTGTGTCAATTGAAGTTTTCTTTGAATCAAACGCTTCCAGCTAAACCAAACGCCAACGCCAGCATAAATCCACATCAGTCTAAATGACAAACCCAAACTTCTTAGTATTAAAACCAGCCACAAAAACCCGATTACACCCAGGATCAAACCGCAACTGATTTTTGTTCTGTTTGCAATCTGTTTTATATTCGCCCAATTTAAAAGTGTCAAACCCGGAAGCAAAAAAAATCCACAAACAAACAATCCGAAAATTAGGCTGTAGTACACAAATTCCCACATATGCACATTATTCTGTATGATAAACTTTGAATATCAATCTGCCGTCATCAGGGGCATTGATCGTTTCCGGACTATCTGCTTCTTCCGGTCGAGCTATATACAAAGTCTTCGGTGGTATAAATTTGGCTTTAAGTCTGGCTTCATCCAAATCCAACGAACCGATATAGTATTTACCCAATCTCATCACGTGTTTCCCATCAGCTACGGTTAAACGGTGATCCAGAGCTTGCCGGTAAACCCACGGGTCAGCTTGGGTATAAAAAGCCAAGGCGAGCGGCATTCCGCTATAAAAATCAGACAGGAAAATTTGGTCATAGTCGGCTTCACGAGCTCTCGCATAATCGATGGCGGCTTTGTTTTCCCATCCCCACCAGGTAGCGGCGTAACGAATGTAGTCCAAATGATAACGCAATACATAGTTTGCTAGGCTAAATATAAACAATCCGACTATAACCAACAAACTTAATTTAAGCTGTCTTGGGTATTTACTTTTGACATAATCTATTAACGAGAGTATGCCATAACCCACGATCATAAATGGCGCCGGTAGCATCGCTATGCTTCTGACCGCAAATGACCTGCCAACAAGCGCAGTAGGAATCGGCGCGAGCAACAACCAACCGATAATAAAACCAGCTAGTCTTGGCTGATACCGAAGTAACATATATAGACCGATAAGTAAAAACGGCATTTCGGCCAGATAGAACATGCCCATATTCCCCAAAAAGTAACGCAGACTATTGTCTCCATAGATATACCAAAAATTGAAGGAAAAATGCTCTAAATAATCGTTACCTATCTTCGAAGCTACGATGGAATATCGATTATGCAATAAGCGCTTGATAATAAGAGGGCCACCGGCGGTAGCGAGTTCTCTAGTGGCCTGATCTGAGGCTGTCAACAATCTTTGTTTCAAAAACCAGGTCAATCGGTTGCCACCATTGTCAAAAATGGCCAATTTTACTAAAGGTAAAGATATCACCCCAAATAAAACTGCCGCTAAGATAAATTGTTTATAGGAATCTTTATCCATGTGTTTTCGGAAATAGACATACAGGAACGGTAGAAAAATCAGTAGTAGTAACCGGGGCGTGAAGTAGGTATAAAGCGAAAGTGCAAAACTTACGGCACTAGCATAAAAAAACTGACTCTGGGTTAGACCCTTCAAATAAAAATAAATTCCCAATATGAAGGACAATAAAGCTAGTGTGGCCTCAAAATATCCGCGGGATAAGTGGATATGCCAAGGAGAAATGGCTAGTAATAAGGCGCTTATTATCGGTAACCAAAACAAATTTTGTTCAATTTTAACTGATTTTAGTTTTGGATTATAGTTAAGAGGCAACTTATTTACTTTTAAAAGTTCCCTAACGAGTAAATAAGTTACCCAAACTGTTAAAGTCCCCGCGATTGCCACTGGTACACGTAAACTCCACATGTTCATTCCAAACGCGGCAAACATGGGAACAAGTAGGTACACGGGGATTGGCGCTTTGTAGTCATCGAAGGCCTTAAACTGCAGCGGCAGTCTAATTCCGTATTCATCTGCTCCGGTTTTTAGAACACTCCACGCATTCCAGGCAAATGAAATTTCGTCACCGTATGCAGAAACTGGGTGAGTATCGAGTTTATAAAGGCGCAGTCCTGCAGCCAACAACAAAACAAATACCAAAATCAGATTTACCAGTTTCATTGTCTAATTCTATCATATACCAGAATCAATCTACTGCTAGATTCTCGCTGTCTACCAACCAATAAATATCTGTATGGCGGAGCGGGTCTTGGATTTTGGCCATTGGAACTATTCCGCTGGCAAATTCGCTGGGTGTGGCAATATACAAAGTGTGCAAAGATGTGTTTAGTGGTTTTGGCAACCATTCAAGGTGATATTTTCCCACATCTCTTACCCACCAAAAACCCATATCGTTTCTTTCCGCTATCCGTATTTGCTTTTGCCAAAGCGCTGGATCCAAACGAGTATGAAAAACTAGGTGGATCCAACCCCACCCTGACCTAGATATCCAAATTTGATCAAATCTCGGAGCCAGTTTTTGCGCGGTCAAGACCATCTCTTTTGTCCCCGTCTGCCAGGCATCAGATCTCTCTAGGGGACGAACAAGCAAATATTGGTACCAAAACCACCAGGTATTTATTACTAATAAGATGCTAACAAAATAATAAATCGCCTTGGGTTTAAGACTGCCTAAAGTTGCCATCCCCATTCCCGACAGTAAAACCACGAACGGCAGTACCAAATGAATCCGCGGGGATGCCGGCGCTACTCGAGTCAACGCATCGGGAATTAAACCCAGCAAGATGGATCCGCCGACCCACCAAAAAGTTCGCCGCTCGCGTTTATATAAAACTAAAGCGCCAATCAACATTAAAAGTGGATCCACCCAATATAAAATGCCGCTTTTTGGTGTATTGTATACGCCATTAGGATCACCTTTACTTAACAAAAAATCTGGTGAGAAATGCGATAGATAATTATTTACGAAACTTAGACTAAAAATCGTAACTTTATTGACTAACATCCGACTGAGGATTACTGGCACCCCAAAGCCACTCACTCGCCCGCGCCATTCATTTATCCGCGGGATCAGCCCCGGATCCGTCCACAAGCTCACGCCTTGAATCCGCGACCATGACTCTGGGTTTCTTAGCTCGTTAACTAGTGGCAAAGAAAATACAAACAGGGTGAGTAAACTCAAAACCACCATGCGCTTATCTTGAAAAATAGTTTTTCTGAATAACCAGTAGGTCAGAAGCAAAAACAACGGCACAAATACGCGAGCGCTATGGTAAGTATAAACAGCCGCTGCAAAAAATAGCATTGCCGGTACTGCATAACCATTTTTCTGTCTACACTTCCAAAGACACACACATCCGGCGACTATAAATAGTGTCATCAGGTTTGTCTCATGCGCCATCCTCCCAAAATATAGACTTAAAGGTGAAATTGCCAATAACAAAGTAGCAAACAAGGCTATCTTTGGTTTTTTGGTCACCTCCCACACAAAATAAAAAACCAGAATTAAGGTCATGATACTAGCTAGTGCCGAAGGTAAACGGGTGGCAAACTCGGTTAGTCCGAAGTATTTGATGAAAGGCACTGTCGCCCAAATATATGCTGCGGGACGATAATCGCCAAACCCGGCAACAGATATTGGCCACTCGTATCCGAACTGATCTCTACCGGTTTTTGAAAGAGAATAGGCTTCGTATCCATAAAGTGCTTCATCAGAATAAAAACCTTCAGGGATTTTACCCAATTGCCACAACCGTAAACCACTCCCAAAAATCAGGATCAGCAATAACAGCATCAGTATTCGTGGCTTCATAAAGGTAATGCAGAAGGACTCGCCGTCCGAGTCTCAATCAAGTAGATATATGGCTTGTGGTCAGGCAGTTTGATTGTATCCACGATACGACTTACGACCTTGTCTCCAACGGTTAGCTCGCTGACGTCCTGTCCATTCTGAATCAGTTTTGCCAAAGTAGGTTTATCAATTATTACGGCACTAGCAGTAGCTCCACTAGGAACTCCTTCTACCCAGTCGATATATAGTCGGTTAGGGATCAATAGTTCATCAGCCCAGTCGATTTGTTGAAAGTAGAGTTTATCCATCTGGCGTACATGCGCAAAACCTTCTGTAGTTTCCGGATAGCGAACTATAGTTTTTTGATATGTTTCGGGATCAAGTTGACCGTAAAACAAAAAATATATGTAGGGGGAAACTTCGGGTCGGGCAATAAAAACTTGTTTGTATTTACTTTGAAGCTTGAGTGTTTCATCAACAAGTTGCTTGTACCCATACCCCCAATCTTTTGCTGAAACCAGCGGAAAATGCACAAAATACTGATCTAGATATAAAATTAAATAAATTCCGATAATGACTCCCATCCCGATGCTAAATATCCACCCAACCTTTCGCCGCCATATCCACATCCCGCTTATACCTAACCCGTAAGCTGCCAAAATTGCTGGCAACGGTAAAAAACCCATCATCCGGGCGGTATGAGGCGCATCTCGAGTAATACTTGCAGCTAGCGGTGATATCAGTAACCAATATACCAAAAAATAGCCGTTTTTTTGTTTTGCATTTAATAAAATGCAGATCCCCAAGAAGATAAACGGAGCTTCCCAAACTAATAAATTTCCAAATCCGGGAATATTGTGCTGTGCATTGTCTCCTCCTTTGATAAACAAAAATTCGCTAGAAAAACCTTTAAGGTAATTGTTGACAACTGTTTCGATCAAATATAGAGGTTTGTTGTGGATCAATTTGGCAAGAAGCTGGTTGTTTTTGTATTCGAGACGGCGCAGAGTGATATCTGCATAAACTTTTGATTGATCACTCAACGGGAATAAACCAGAGATTTTTGTTTTATCGGCGCCTAGGAGTGTTTGGCTAAAGATTATAGCCGAGAGCAGGATAAATATACCGCCAGCAGTTTTAAACCACGGGTTGGCTAAACATTCACGCCAGTATATTGTACACAACCCCAAAATAAATAATGGCGTAAAAATATGATTTCCATGATAGGTATATAAAGTCAGCGCAAATGCAATAAATGAAACTAGCAGTAGTTTTTTATTTTGGAAACTGCGAAAAAAAGTCCACAAGCCCAAAACTGCAAAAAATACTGCGACGTTAGACTCGGAAGCGTTGCGGGACATGAACACATGCCAAGGAGTGATAGCTAAGATAAAAGCTGCAAGTAAGGCAATCATGTCTATTTGTGATTTTGCTAGAGTCAAGACGGAGGTTGTATCAGATCTTTGATTTATTGACCGAAAAGCCAATATTTCGCAAACTAAACAATATGTTAAAAATACCGTGGCAGTACCGAGCAGACCTGAAGGCAAACGCACAGCCAACTCGGTTAAGCCCAACAACTGGACGAAGGGCATCACCATGTAAAAATATGCCGGCACTTTCCAGTCACCAAAAGATTTAAAAGATAAGGGCCAAGACTTGCCGTATTCGTCTCTGCCGGTTTTAAGAAGTGAATAAGCGTTATACCCAATAGCTGCCTCATCTCGATTCAAACCGGGTGGCACCTGACTTACGTTGACCAGACGCAAAACCAAAGCCAAACCTACGATATTAAGCAATAAAAAATACTTACTCAACTTATTCATGTAGTTAATAGCCTAACATATCTATTCAATCTTATAGATTTTGAAGGCAATTCGTCCGTCCGGGTAAATGATGTCTTTGATATCCCGTGCCCCTTCCCCTGCCACCTCACTTTCAGTCAAAACTAATAAAGAATTACTTGCTAAATTATCTTTATCTACTTCCCATTTAAAATACCGCGGAAACTGATATTTACCAAACTCGTCCACGTGTTCAAATCCATATATGTCAGCTTTATAATTTCTTTTTATTTGCGTCGCAACTAATGCCGGATCTATTTCTTGAAAAAATAACAAGAATATATAAGGCACGCTCGCATGGCCGGAGATATAAATAGTTTCAACTTGTGATTCCTGAGTCGCCAGATAGGCATAAAGTTCCTGGTAACCGTAGTGCCACCAATCAGCATGTTGTTTGGGTAGTGCTTTAAAATAATTAAAACTAAAATAGGCGAAACTCGATCCGTAAATTATAAACAAACTGCTCCAGAAGAAATATTTGTTTAATCGACCAAACAAGTTTACAGCGCCAAAAGCCATAATTACGACCAGGGGTACAACCAAATTGAAAGTTCGGTTAGACGCCGGTGTCACAAAAGTCAATGCCGATGGGACAATTGTTATTGCTGCCCAAACCAACAAAAATTTGAGTAAGCGTGAGTTTTTACTTAAGTAGTTTAGACCAAAGATCAATAGAATGACATCTCCTAAATACAGAATTCCCATTCCTGGGATTTGAAAAGGCGGACTTTGGTCACCGATCAAAAATAAATACCTGCCATCCAGATGTTGGAAGAAACGGCGTATGATATCGACTGTATATGCATAAGTTTTGTTATGAAAAAATTGTGCCAGTTTTGGCGGCATCCCGATGCCATCTTGAGCTATCAAATCCTTTACGTTTAAAGCCACTCCTTGATCATAAAAAATACTTACAGTTCTGGCTCTACCCCACAATACATCCGGTTCTTTGATATAAGCCACAATTAAAGGTAATAATAAAACTGTGCCTAAAATAGCTGCAACGATCGCTTTTTGCCAATTTCGTAAAATAGGTTTTATGAAAAAGATGGCTAGTGCTATAAGTAACAAAGGTACTACCAATCGCAATCCATAATAAGTATAAATTCCAAAAACTAAACTCAAGCTCGATATATACCAATAATTTGGTTGTTTGAGGCCTTTGAGAAAACTCCATATTGCCATACATATCCAAAATAGTCCTACTGCGACCAACATAGCACTACGACTTTCTGCAATATGCCAAGCCGAAATTGCTAAGAACAGAGCAGACCATAAAGCAACACCTCGGTTGAAATCAGTTTTTTGAGCATCTCTAGTTGTTTTCATCTCAAAAAATTGCAATAACTCGGAAACTAAAAAATAGACTAAGCCGACAGTCAAAGTTCCCAGTATTGCCGATGGCAATCTGACACCCCAAGCGTTCAGTCCAAAAATTGCAATCGTCGGAATCATCAGATATGTGGGCAACGGTGGTTTCCAATCCCCAAAAGAACGCAAAGATACCGGTAAAAACTTGCCGTATTCATCTCTACCCGTTTTCCAAATGGAGTACGCATTGTATCCCTGGGAAACCTCATCTGAATAAAGTGCTGGCGGAAACCGGTCTAAAAATGACACGCGCAAAACTCCGGCCAAAAGAATAACTAAAATTAGTAAGCCTGGAATCGGGTTAGAAACTAAATTGCGAATTCGGTATTTCATTTTTGACTCTTTGGGCATAATGAGTGGTATACATATGCAAAAACCAAATCTGTTCGTAAACTGCGAATATCAAATATATTAAAATAAAAACCCTTGAGATCATCTTTGACGACTTTATGTGTTCGAATACTTTTATTACTCCTAAAGCTAAAACAAAAGCTAAATAAGGCGATATTAAAAAAAACTCCCTGCCTTCGGGAAAACGGGGGTTTGTGGCAGCAATCAACCAAATCACTCCAAAACCGGTATAATAAAACCAGTATTTGGCTTGTATATTTCGGATGACCGCTAATAGCCCGACAACATAAAAGGGCAGGACTGTTGGTAACATTGCCCCCATAGTCCGTAAACCACCCCACCAGAATGAATCATTATTGTAAAAAAGAAATTCAACCGAAATTAATTTAGATAAGTTAGAAAGTACTTTTTCTAAATTCGGAAGTATCATTGGCAAGGACCTCATCCAGATAGAAGGATACGTGAGATAAAAACCCACCCCGCATAGAATAACGATCGTCCATCTCGTCATTTTTGATTTAGATGTGACTGCTCCTAATACTCCGATCAATAAAATAGTCATCCCCAACATAGCTTGAGATATCACTCGGCTTTGTTCTATGTGCCAAGGCATAAACCCAAGCATCAGTCCGGCAACTTCCGCCAACACTGGTTTGGCGGTAAGTTTATATAAAACCAACATCAGGGTAATGATAGAAATCATTCCCCCGATTGCACTCGGCAGTCTTAGCCAAAAAGCTGAATTTACTCCCGGAGGAATTACTCCCAAAAAAAGCAGTCGACTTATGGCGGAAAATAAAAAAATTGCTAAAAACTGTTTAGACTTAACAAAGTTCTTCATTCCTTAAGTTAATAAGTCAAATTGTGAATTGTTGTATGACCTCGGCATCAGTTTTAGTGTAAAGTTTAGTTTCGTAACCACGGCTGATCCAAATTCGTGGCAATCTTAAAAGAGCTAACCCAAAACCTTTCCACATCGCTAAATCTCCGCGAATCAAAGCAAAAAACAAATGATAAGGTAACCAAAATAAATGTTGGCTAAAGTATTGTAAGTCAGTAATGTTTTTCCACACGAAAATAAATTGGTTGCGGTAGGCGATGGTCCTGACCTCGTTGGCAGAATATTGTTTCTTGATACTTCCTTCCTCGTGTCGGTGTGTGACACGACTGCGAGATTCGAACAATACTTGGTATCCACTCTTGAGTGCTCGGTAAGACACATCAATGTCCTCCCAATAGAATGGATCATAAATTTCATTGAACCCGTGCAATTTGTCCCAAAGACTTTTCTTAAAGGCACTGGCTCCACCACTAGCCCACAATGTATCGGTTTTATCCACTTCTCCCCGCCGGTGTTCCAAAAAACCGCGTCTGAATCGACCAATTCCCCGTCCGCGCGCAGTTGTTTGCGCGCCTTCAATGCTTTCTTCGAGACATCCTACCGCAAAAATATTAGGGTCCTCAAAGTGAGATAGTAATGGACCTAGGAAATCCGCCTTCGGCACGACATCGGTGTTTAAAAGCACCACAATTTCGCCTATAGCAGCTTTAAAACCCAAATTTACGCTGGTAGAAAAACCGCTGGTGGTCGCTTTTTCGAGAAGTTTCACGTTTGGGAAACTTTGTTTAAGGAATTTTGCACTTCCGTCGCTTGAACCATCATCCACGACAATAATTTCCGCTACCGAAAAGGCTTTAATGACGTGGGGTAAATTTTTGGCTAGCAGGTGTCGGCCGTTAAAATTGGGAATAACTAGACTTATTTGCATAAACTTAGGTAAACTAGTTTAGGCCGCATCCGTCAATAACGTGATAAGCATTTTAACGATGCGGCACAAAGGGCCGTAATCGTCCACTCTGGGCGGACGAACGAGCCCTTAGAACCGGATTTAGTAAGAACTTTACTATTTTCTACCTAAACCTAAGCTTTAGCATATCATAACTCATGAAAAAGTTACTCAATTTTTTTTCAAATCTGCAAAAATCCAAATCAGTTCCTATTTTCATCGTGCGCGCAAGTTTGGTAATTGGAATAATATTATTACTTTGGTGGTTTTTCAGATTTCTGATTTATCCTCAAAGGATCGTAAAATCTGGAAAAATCCTTTCGCCTCAAACTTGGAAACTATCCAACCAACTGATCAACATTAGAGGTAAAGTGCTCCTAAAACGTCAACAATCTCAAATCGCTTTGGCCACCGCCAGTGCCGAACCGGTCGATCAGGGTGATGAAATCAGTACAGATACTGACACTCTAGCTGTGATTGAGTTCCAGGAAGGCACTTTTGTCCGACTTGCGCCAAATACAAATGTGTCCATTTTAGCTACAAATTCGGCCAATATCAGCCTCAAACAGACCTCTGGTAGTTTATTTGTAAATTTTACCAGGTTACCAAAGACACGTGAAGAAATAGTCATTGAAACGCCATCAGTTTTAGTCCGCACATCCGGCACTATTTTTATGACTTTTGTGAATCCCGATCAATCGGTAAAGGTAGTGGTGACGCAAAACAACGTTAGTTTAACTAAATCTACCGCCTCCGCAGAGAATTCTTTTGATCAAACTCCGACCGTCATGACCCAAAACCAGCAGGCGCTGATTTTTGCAAACGCTGCCAATTTCTCAATTACCGATGTCAGTTTGACACCTAGTGAAACCCGTTGGTTGGAAATAAATAAATTTGCCGAAAATTTTCATAACAATACCATCTCTTTGATATCAACAACCGATCAGTTTTTCGTCCCCTCTCCCACTCCTACCCCTTCACCCTCTCCAACGCCTTCAGTGCCACCCATACCCCAACTTGGTTCGATGCCAAGTGAAGGTTACAGCAGGTCTAGCGTCAAAACTGATCGTGGCCAATTTACTTTAACTTGTTATGGTGCTAACAAAAACAGCATCCGCGTCGTCACCGACTCGGCAAGTGAATCAGATTGCAGTGACAATTGTCCAATTATGTCTGTTGGTGAATACGCTACCCGAAACGGCGCCGTCGCAGCTATGAACGGAATGTACTTTTGTCCCCAAGACTATAGTTGGTGCAGCAGCAAGAAAAATACTTTTGATACCCTATTTTTTAATTCCCGTCTGAAACGGTATTTTAATTCGGATAACAATGTTTATAGCACTATTCCGTTTTTGGTGATTGAATCCGGCGGAAATCCCAGGTTTGTGCCAAGAAGTCTGGAGTGGGGTCGGGATACTGGCATTCAGGCTGGAATTGCGGGCAATCCTTTGATGGTGCAAAATGGACAATTCATAATCAATGAAAGCTCGCTTGATGAAAAACAGCGGACAGCCCGTATCGGTACCAGTGCCTTTGCCCAAAAAGGTGATACTTTGTATCTCTGCATCGTAGGTGGAGCATCTATACTTGATTCGGCTTCGGTGTTTACCACACTCGGAGCTGACAATGCCTTAAATCTGGACGGTGGCGGCTCGGCGGCTTTGTGGGTAAATGGGGCTTATGTATATGGTCCAGGCCGAAGTATTCCCAATTCCATCATGTTTGTCAGAAAATAAGCTGGTTTACAGTTTGCCAATCAGTTTCGTTTACTACTACCAATTTATCGTCACCTACCAGATACAGATAGTCGTTGATGTAAAGCGCGCGGCGGGCGCGCATCTCACTCACAGCTTTGACTAACTGCAACTTGTCATTTTGGTAACTGAAGATGTAACCGCCTTTACTACCGGGTAGGAAAAATACCTGATGTTTACTATCTAACAAGAATGCGTGCTGGTTTTGGAGAAGTTCTGTCCAATTTTCATCCAATAAGTATTTATCGACTTCCAACGGGTTAGTCGGATTGCCGACGTCAAAAACTGCCAGTTTGACTTGCTGACCTTCTTTACCTACTCCCAAGATTTTATTAGAAGTAAGTTGCTGTAAGTAGGCGGAATAACCAGGAATTTTGAGTTCACCTACCAATTTAGGATCGGACGGATTTCCGAGATCCAGAACATAAAACGGATCGACTTGTTTAAAGGTCACCACAAAACCCGTGTTTTCTATGAAACGCACAGCATAAATGCGTTCACCTTTACCCAGATCTTTTACCTTCCCGACAGGTTTAAGGTTGTTATCCAAAACCGTGACGTCATTTACAGTCTCACTTGTCCCCAACATGCTGTCTGTTATAGTAGTGGCTATCCGCAAATGACCGGCAAATTCATCGAGGGCATATTGGTTCAACGGCTGTCCGGACACATTTCCGGTAGCAACCAGGTCTAAATTTTCAATGCCAATCTTGGCAATTCCGGTCAATTCCAAATCGCGCAAATGTAATTTGGTGTAGTCTTTCAAGCGATTGGCAATTTCGTTTTCTATCCGCAAACTTTCATCTGAAGATAAACTGTTTTTGTATTTTTCCAAAATCACTTCCAACTCTACTTCCTTCGCGCTATCACTGATTGATAAGTTTTTCAGCGTTTTTAGTTTCTCCAGAACTTCGGTGGAAACGAGTTTTTGGCCATCAGTTGTAAAAAAGCCGTACAAATAGTCCAAACGGCTACCAAAATAGGTATAAGTAACATATATCGCCTGTGGAGACATGTATATGACCGATTCATTGCCGGATCCCACAAAAGCCACAGATTTGTCAACAGTCCCGTTTGTCGGGTTAATTACATTTACGGTGTATGTCACGTCAACCGGAACCTCTACAGTCGGATGATAAATTCCCACGCAGGGAATAGATAATTTTCCGCTGTAAGTCGATGACATGATGTGGACCGGGCAGGGACTACCGTTGTTTATTTGCGTGCTGGTGACTAAATATATTTTGTCATGATAGAGTCGGGCGCCCGTGACCTGCACATTGTCTTCCAAATTTAAGGTCCATTTTTCCTGAGGCGCTTCCGGTTGGGAAATATCATAACCCACAATTCTATTTTCCCGGGTCAAAATCACCAACAATTTTTTGGTCAAGAGTAAATCTCCGGATCCGGCTAACTTATTTTTAACGGCCAATGTAGCCGGCGGAAATGCTTCGATCACTCTAGTTTCTCCGTTTAGTGACACCGGTGGGACGATTTTACCCTCGAATATAAGTGGTTCTGGTGGCGCCGGCAAGGCGTATCGAAAAGAGAATTCGCTCGATAAATAAATATTTTTCCCGTCGGTTTTGACTATATCCGGTTCATCGATCCCGGCTACCTGAACATTGGTCTCCGATACCCGCTCCACATCTACTCCTCCCGCAGCTTTAGGTAAAGCCGGTGACATCCCCAATTCGTTATCTGCAGTTAAGGCCTGACGCACCCCAAACCCGCTGATACCTCCTCCATATCTCTGTTGTGATATCACGGACAAATAGCCTTTGAATTCGTTCTCAGAGGTAAATTTTTTGAATTCGAGTTTTGGTGATCCAGATTGTGTCTCGGGTATTTTTGATTTAGTCACCAAAATGCTTAGACCATAAAGAATAATCAGCCCCAAAAACACTAACCACACGAATCGGCATTTGCCGCAGTTTCCCTTTTGCGTAACCGGAACACTTCGTGTATCTTCCATAAATTTAGTATACTATACTTACCTGATTAATAAAATCCATCAGCCTCCTTGCACATGAAAAATCTCTGGAAAAAAGTCTTAAATTTAAAACTTGGGCAGTAAGCACCATAAGTATGGTGATTTTCATCCACCGTTTTTACCATGATGAAATGACCTAGCGGTAAGTATGAAAAGATTTAATCAGACAATCACAAGTTTACTGATTAAACATAAAATTGATCTTTTGGTGGTGAGTTTTTTATCACTTTTTCTGCCGCTATTTTTATACAACTTGGGTAGTTACAGTTTGGTTGATTTTGATGAAGCCTGGTTTGCAGAAGTAGCACTCAATATCCTAAAACGTGGTAATCCGCTGGTACTCACTTTCAACGGCTTAAGCTTCAACGAACATCCACCCTTGGGATTTATACTCATGGCAATTTCTTTTGTTTTGTTTGGCGTCAACGAGTTTGCGGCTCGCCTGCCTGAAGCTTTATCAGCTTTTTTCTCACTGCTTCTACTATATTTTATCGGCAAGGAACTGTTTAACCGGGCTATCGGTCTAGGAGCTAGTCTCATCCTAGCATCTACAGTTTGGTTTGTGCTTAGAGCCCGCTCGGGCAATCTGGACGCGGTTTTTCTGATGTTTTACCTGCTGACTTTTTATATTGCAATCAAACTCAAATACCACCCGCTGCTTCTCATTCCCTTAGTTTTTTCGCTGGCAGCTGTTTTGCTGACTAAAATGCTCGTTGGGTTGAGTATCCTCATCCCTATCACTATTGAGTGGCTGATCGAAAAGCAAGTTATTTCTTTTAAGCGGATTTTATTGGGCATATTTTTAGTGACCCTTCTTATTTTGCCTTGGATTATCGCCAACACTTATTTGTATCATTTAAATTTTATCAAACATATTTTTTATGTCGGATTGCGTCCATTTGGTCGCATCACTCCCAATTGGTTTGACCTCGGATCATCGCTCACATTCCAATATTTACATTTCGGTGTCCGCAAATGGTATTACCCGTTTCTGATAGCCCTTTTTGGATGCGTGATTTTTATCCGTAAAGAAAAACGACTGGTTCCCCTGTACGGGCTGATCATTTTTCTCCTATTTGGTTTCCTTTCCAACAATAAGACCGAAATTTGGCATTTATTTCCCCTTTATCCTTTTCTGGCTTTGCTCACCTCATTTTTTGTGTTTCAAATGTTTTACTTTGGTCTACGCATCTTGAATTTCTCCTCGAACTATCAACGAAAACAAATATCGACTTTTTTGACCGCAATTTTTTTGGCTGGTTTTGCTTTTTTTCAAATTTACAAGTTTAAAAATGAAGTCAGACTATTTGATCAAGACATAAGTGGTTTAGCCTATACAGCCCAGGCCGCGCGCAACCGGTCGGAAAAACTTTATCTCTACGCTGATTATTTTCTTCCGTCCGCTACCTTTTACTCCCAAAAACAGGTAACGTTGGTAGCCGGCGAGGGTTATTCTTTAGTGGATTTCATCGACAACGGCCCGAAGCCGTTTTTATTGCTTTCCGAAAAATGGAAAATGGATCTGGATAAAATACCGACGCAAAAATATGAATTGCTGGCTCAACACAAAGAGTACGTTTTGATAAAAGTCCGCTAAAAAATGTATGGAAAAACTGTCAAATCACTGTAAGGACTGTTGCGGTTGTAAATAACTAGCGATGTCTAAAATCAATCTTCTTGGCATACTCGTGTACTTAAGAAGAGCTCCAGGAAAACTATGAAAAGGCTTGGGTGATTCGGATTCGGTAGCATTGAGTGGTCTTCTGTTGTCTGAATTAATTGAACAGTTGCCATTTGTTCCCTGACGTCCAGGTTTATCCGGTCGTGGCCGCCAGTCTCGGATTATAAATGGCTCACCGCCAATTCTACAAGTAACTGTAGCTCCAGATTGGATATAGATTACGTTTGAATCGGGAACCTCATCTATAAGAATGGTACTTGGTGGTTCTTTCATATCACCAAATGATGTGACTTCAAAATCTTCAATCGGATATTTTTTGCCTATTGCTAAAAACGTAGTTAGGAATGCTGGTAAAAGTCCTGCCACCCCCACAGCTGCTATAGCTGCATCCGGTAAATTGTGTAATATCTCAATCATCAGACCGTATTATAGGACAATTAATCAAAAGCGGCAAATCTTGAGGATAAATTAGTGTAGCTAGTTGAGGATATAAATGTCTTTTTTGTATTCGCCTACGGCTACGTATTCGGCTTGGCCCGCAACGATCCGCTCCAGAGGCAAACAAGCACGACAACCGTCTTTCTGGCGGCACTTGAAATGCTCAAGTTTTCTTGCCAGGGCGATCTTTTGGGCGATTTCCATGACTCGCTTATACGAACTATCCAAATCCGGCAATTTTACTAGCCTTGGTTCGTCATCCCGATCCAAATACCAATAACTGGCTCCTGTCACCGACCGCTTTTGGCAATTGGTCACTAACAGATTGTAAATCGGCAATTGCAATGAGTCAGGATCCTCGTCAAATTTTCCGGTTTTGAAATCCAAAATCCGCACACTATCTGTTTGGGGCAAGTATTCCAACCAATCAATCTTGCCGCATAAAATCAAATTTTCTTCTTCAGATAGCCAAAAGTAAGGCAATTCTTCTCTGATTTTGATGATTTTTTTAAGTAGCGGCCCGGGGTTATCTATCAACCGCTGGACCATCTCTTGGCCGCGTTTTTGATATTTTGTTTCCTCATCCAGACTTCGAAATCCACCCATTTTGCCAGACACTTTTTTCCACAACCGTTCATAAATCTTTAAGGGGGATTCACGTAGTCTCTCGGCAGCCGGTAGCTTTGACATTTCTTCAATCACTTCGTGCACTACTTGTCCCAGAGCCAACGGCGGCTGCATCAACATGATCTTGTGTCCAGTTTCAGGCTTCCTATAAATATTATTTAAATAATATGCCTGCGGGCACTTCAAATAATCTTTGATCGAAGAATGTGACAACCAAACTGCAGTGTATTTATCTTTCATAAACTATTTAAAATCTATTTTTTTCGGGTCCGAGCCGCTGTTTACGCGACCATTCGCCAGTTAAGCTTTCACCCATGATTCCTAAATCCATGATGCCAGCATCTACTCTATTTTGAAGAGTTCTAATTGTGTTTAACTTCTGCAATACTAAAGGGTCATCACCTTCATTACTTATCGATAAACCACTGTATTTATCATCCAGTGCTTTCAGTGCTTTAGCAAAACCCCTATAGTTTTGCGGTTTTAATTTGGGCCATCGCTCATGTATTTCTCTTAATACTTCCTCAATTAGTTTTGTTTGCAAATCCGTCTGCGTTTGGTTTCTCTTTTTTGACATACATGCCTTTCAAATCTGCAATTCTATCAAATGTTCGCCTTGCGACACAACTATTCCCCGTAAACTTAAATCTACCGGATAAATTTGGGTTTTTTGGCCATCGATAAATGCCTGCCACTCGGGATAGTAAATATCAGTCAAAACCAATAACCGCTCATGGGTAGTTTTGGTTTTGATAATGATATTATTTTCCGAATAACTTACGATTTCGGCTGTCTCATCTGAAACAAGCGGATTGGCTGGAAGTTCAATATCGGCAGTAGTAAATGCCACATTCCTGAGTTGAGACTGGTTAAAAAACATGTCTTTAATCAGAGTCTCCCGATTCGGCCACTGGTAAACTTTTTCCGCTAAAAATGCGCGAGGGAAAACTTGGGTATTTTCATATACGCGGGTTTCGCCTTCCTGAAACACCAACTTCAATTTCGGATCGGTCTCTTCTTTTAAGGAAATCACATATTTTACTCCCAGCAAATCTGCAAAAAATGTGTTTGGATCTTCCGGCGTCAATATCCTATTAAATGCGCCGGGAGTGATGTCGGGTGAGTTTCGCGTCCAGGCAGCCATGAGTTCTCCATAATTTGCCAGATACAAAGGATCGTATCCATCAACGCTTGCCAGTCGGTAATAAGTTGTTACGTTGGGAGGCAAAATGCGCCGGTCAGTTGTCAATAATCTGTAGTTGCCCAGGTTGGCCTTGAGAAAATTAAGCGTCGGGGCTTGCGGAAATAATAAATTTTGATCTGTAAACGGCGTGAATTTGTTGGCAAAGTGCCACAATTCCCAGGCGGTGATGCCAACCAACAGTAAAACCATGATTTGGCGCGCGTGGTTTTTTACACTATGAAGCAACCACAAGCATCCACTTACGGCTATAAAGACAACCGAAGGCAAAACTAAATTCCGTTTCGAAGTCACGAGCTTAAGTGCTTTTTCAGGTGAAACCCCCAAATTTCTAGCAAATATCACAAATAACCATAAGAAACCGAAAACAAGCGCCAGATCTACGATAATCCGCTGCAGATTTCTTGCTGTTGCTTGGTTTTGTTTTAACAAATGATCCATTCCCAGCGCCGCTAATACCGCAAAGCAAAAATCAACCAAAAAGATTATCCGTGATGGTTGCAGTGTCGCTATTAGCGGCAAATTGAGTTGATACGGGATTTTGGCTAGCGGTGTCGGCAGTGCCAAAATCAAGGCACTGACTAAACACGAACTATAAAATAAAGTTTTTTTGTCGCGGCGAAACAGACCGGCAAATATCCCTAGCATTAAAGGTAATATTCCGATATATCCTACAAACTCGCCGTAATTCCAATACCCCCAATAATTACCGGTAGCCGGATTTCCGAAGAAATCCGGAGCGATAAATTGGATTAAATGCCCAACCGGCAAAAACCATTCCGGCCGCTGCCAATCAGGTAGATCAAAATTGCGCGCGGAAGCCAAAATAAATCTGACTGTCGGGATGAACTGTCCGCTCACCAAGAGCATAACTGCCAACGCAGTAAAAATAAACGGCGTTAACTTCCGCCAAGTTTCGCGCAAATTGGTATTCGAGAGTCGCCATGCTCTTAAAATCAGGTAAATTGTCGAAAATACGACTACGTAGAAGGCAGTTTGCAAATGTCCGGCTAGCAGCATCGCGGACTCGGCAAAAACCAAAACTAATCCCCAGCGCCACCTGAATTTTTCAAGTAACTTATCTTTGGCCAACAAGATCAAAGGTAACCACAAAGCAACATGCCCGATAGTATTCCAAGTCAACCAAGCCACCATAAATCCGGAAAAAGCAAAGCTGATTCCCCCCAAAACTGCCGCACTCTCCACCAAGCGCAAATTCTTAAGGTATAGATACATGAAGACTCCGGCTAATATGGGTTGAAGTAAAACCAGTATCGACCAAGCGCTTGCATCCGGCAGCAGCCAAAATAAAATATTCAAGGGATAAAAAGCAGCAGTTTGGATATTGGCCATAAGTGGCGTACCGGAAAAATTGTAAGGATTCCATTTGGGCAATTGACCTTGTTTCAAGTCATTTATCGCCAAAATCCTATATGGATACTGCTGCCGCACTGGATCCGTAATCAGCGGGTTTTTGTAAGGATATCCATTGGGAAAAGACCCCTGCAAACTATCCCGCCAGGGATGATATAAACCAACTAGAGCATCACTGGGGATAGGTAATTTACCACTAAAAATAAACGGATAGCTAAACCCGCCAATTAACAAAATAAATATAAATAAATGAAGGTTAGCTTTTAAGAATTTCATGGAGCTTTTCACAAAATTTATCTTCGGAGTAGTTAGCACTGCTTTTTTGGGCAGCTTGAGCTAATTTTTCGCGTAATTTATCATTTTGCAAAAGTTCTAGGGTGTATTTAATTAACTCTTGAGGAGTACGCCACCAGAAACCGTTTTGACCATTGTTTACTATCTCCAGTTGTCCCCCTGCGGGAAAAACGATCGGGACGGCGCCGTGGGCCATAGCTTCAATTGTCGAAACGCCAAAATGCTCTGCCCGCTCCGGATGTTTGACCAAATCTTCGCCGTATCCGGTGGCATGCCAATAGATTTTGGCTCGATCTAAAAGCGCGTTGAGCGTTTGAGCGCTTGCTTTTATCAAAATCTCTACCGGTAAACCTGCTGTCTCTTCAGTAACTTGTTTAAAATATGCATCTCCGTCAGGGTCGACCGACCCCACTAAACAAAGCTTCACTTTGATTGTCTCTTGCTTTAATAAAGCTCTCAAAATCCCCACCATTTCCTTTTGCTTTTTATTATGTAAGTGGGGGAAAAATCGGCCCACGGAAATAAGCAAATTTTCCTTAGCAGTGTGTAAATTTTGCGTTTGCGCTACCGGTACAAATAGCGTATGCGCAGTTTTACCTAAGCGTTTTTTAATAATTTCAGCCATAAATTCTGAATAACAAATGATTTTTCTCCAGGACAAAAATTTGATTTTGTTAGTCAAATTGTTTGCCGGAATGTGATCAGGAGATTGGATAATCAGTAAATTTTGCTTCGCCGGTGAAAAAAATAGGCTACCGTCCGTCACATAAAAAAACTGGTCAAATTCTTTCAACTCATGTTGACGTGCACTCCGATCTTTTGGCCAGGTTCGGACTTCAATCTGTCCGAGTTTCAAGCCGAATTTTTTTTCTGCCTCAAGCAATAATTTGGCGTTGTCCGAAAACAGAATGATTTTGTGATCCTGGCTTAAACAACAAGCAATGTTCAAAATATACCGCTCGGCTCCACCCAAAATGTGTAGATATGGATCGTAAATACCAACATTCATAATATAGTTAGGAAAAATAGATAAAGTAACCTGACTTACGAAATTAAAATCTAAGTTTTGGATTATTGATTCCCTCTCTTCGTAAGAGAGGGTTAGGGTGAGTTAGTTGCTCTTTAGGCAACTCCTCCTAACCTCCTCTTTTGAAGAGGAGGAAACTATAATCCGAAGGTAAACTTCATTTCGTAGCTCAAGCTAAAGTAGCAAAAGTAGAAAATTTTTTACTTATTCTACCTATTCTACTCGTTATCTTTCTGTTGTAATTCCCAAAGCCTGGCGTAAGTAATGAATATACTAAATGTTTGATACATGCTTTCTATCAAACCTAATGTACCCACTTTCCATCCCCCTTGCTTAATATAATAGTCAAAAAATACAGGCAACATGACTCGCGGAATCCTCCACCAAGAAACAGGCGGATGATTATTGGCAAATCGCGATTTCGCTTCAATCTCTGACCACGTAATTGTATTTTCTACCATTTCCGAAAGTGTCCGATGTGTGTAGTGTTTGATTGACCCAGACAAATCATAAATGGTCCCATTTACTACTGGTGATTCGTGGAGTTTTCCGTACCATTCTTTGAGTTTCGTTTTTCGAAACAACCGCACCATCTTTTCGACAGTTGGCCAACGTTTACCTAAGTAATAATTAACTCGGTTAATTCTTCCCGCGTCCCACAAAGGATTATTGGTGAGTAGTGTTTTTATTTCTTGAGCCAGTTCCGGCATCATTCGTTCATCACTGTCAATATAAAACAACCATTCGCCACGAGCTTTAGACTTGGCGAAATCGCGGGCTTCAGCAAAATTTTCTTTCTGATGGGTAATTACTGTAGCCTTTTTGTACTGGGCAATTGAAACAGTTTCATCACTCGAGTTATCGTCTATGACGATGATTTCTTTCGGCTCCAAAGCACGAAGAGACTCTATACAATCTCCGATCATTTCCGCTTCGTTTTTTGCGAGTATCAAACAACTTAGATTTGTCATGTATTTTTCCTTTTGGGTTTTATTTTTGGTAAGTATTTAAGGAGATCGGGCATTTTGGGTAGATGCGGCATTTTGATACCCGTTGGGAATTTGGGCATTGAAAAACGACTCTGGGAAAGCTTGCTTAGCTCGCGGCTGCCATATTTTTTACGTAAAAAATCTCCCACTGCTTGACGTTGCGTCCGAGTACCTCCCATAACCAGATTGGTGGCTTCTCGAAGAAGTGCTAGTTTCGTTCGCCAGGGTGCATAGCGCATACCGATCAAAAGTCGGTTACGGGTGATGTAATAGGATTGCAGATCTGATCCCGTACCTCCCGCACTTCCGGCATTTTTGTGCCAAAGGAGAGCTTTGGGAACATAATAGATTTCAAAACCTTTTTGCCGCGCCCGTAGTGAGAAGTCTAAATCCTCATAATATAGATAGAATTTTCGATCAAAAAGACCCGTCTTTTCAAATACCCCACGCCGCACAAACAAAGCGCATCCTGTCCCGTATACAGTTTTGGTCATTACATCGTATTGTCCACTGTCGATCTCGTCTACACCTCTATGAAAGGCCAACATGTTTTTCCAATCAATGACTCCTCCTGCATACCAAATAATTTTACCTTGGTCGGTAAGTTTGTATCTTTCCGTGTGTGTTTCATATCCGCGCGCGAAATATATTTTTGGACAAAAAATTCCCCCGCTTGGAGCATCTGTAGCGGCTTTAGCAAGCTCGATAAATATATGTTCGTGGGTAGTTGTGTCATTATTTAAAAGGAATAAATAATCGGCTCCTCGTTCTATAGCATACCGGATGCCAACATTGTTACCTTCAGCAAAACCCAAATTATCACTGTTTTCCAAACAAATTGTCTCAGGAAATTCTTTTTTAATTTCCCGAACTGAATTATCAGTTGAACCGTTATCTACTACAATGGTCTCGATTTCAAAACCTTTTTTCTTGGCCTGAGCGAGCGACATAAGACACTCACGTGTATCGCTAATGCCATTAAAATTGATTATAATCACGGAAATTTTCATAAACTATTTTGTTTAACCGGTTCAAGAAGTTCAATTTAGCTTCACATTAACCTTTC